>CAYMFP010000057.1:9393-13197 GCA_964389385.1 uncultured Phycisphaeraceae bacterium
CGACGGGGCGGGGGCCCGGGGGGCCGGGCCGGCCCGCTGGATGCGTTCACGGGCGGACGGGGGCGGGTGAGGGGTGGGGTGGGGTTAGTTCTTGCTGGCGTACTTGACCGTGCAGCCGTAGGGGCGGGTCTCCGTCTGGGTGACGGTCTCGCCGGCGAGGATCTGGTCGAGGGCCTGCTTGACGTAGTTCGTGCGGTTCTCGTTCTTGCCGCGGACGTCGTCGTCGATCGCGCCGTGGTAGCGCAGGACGCCCTCGGCGTCGATGATGTACATGTGCGGCGTGGTCTGGGCGCCGTAGAGGGCGGCGACCTCGCTGCCGGGGTCCATCAGGATCGGTCCCTCGATCCGGTAGGACTCCTTGTACTGCTTGTTCTTCTCGATGCCGGAGCCCTGCTGCCCCTCGGCGTTGGAGTTGATGCGGACCCAGACGACGTCGTCCTTGTACTCCTCGGCGAGCTTGTTCATCGTGTCGAAAGACTCGTCGTAGTGGCGGACGACGAAGGGGCACTCGGGGTTGAACCACTCGAGGACGACGATCTTGTCGTCGGCCTGGAGTTCCTTGAGCGAGTGCTGCTTGCCGTCCAGGTCGGAGAGGGTGAAGTCGGGAGCCTTCTGCCCGATCTTGGCTTTCGGGGCGGCCTCGCGGGGCTTCTGGGCGGGCTGCTCGAGGACGGCGGCGCCGGCCATGGAGGCGGCGGTGATGCCGGCGAACAGGGTGGCGATGAGGCCGCTGCGCTTGCTGAACTTCATGGAATCTCCCTTCGGGAAGGTGGGAATCAAGGCAATCGATCGGTGTGGGGCGGCGACGGGCCGCGGCGTGTTCGGCCGGCGTCTCAGCCGGCGATCGGCTCGGGGATGGGGCGGTCGATCCAGAGGTAGCGGGGCGAGCCGTCGGCCCCCTCGGTGCGGAGGATGCCGCGGACGGCGGCAAAGTCTCCGGGACGGGCGGGGTCGACCTCGAGCGTGATGGAGCCGTCCGGGCCTTCGGCCGCATCGAACAGATCCCGGAACTCGGCGGAGGTGACGTGCGGGTAGAACTCGACGCGCCCCCGCCGGGCGGTGGCGATGGTGAGACGGCCGCCGTCGAAGGTGAAGCGGAGGTCGCCGTCGGCCGCCGGGTCGTACTCGCGGGCGAGGCGGGCGCGGGCGTGATCGAAGCCCCCGGCGTCGCCCGTGCGGGCGGGGGACTCGCCCGGGGCGGCGATCGGGAGGGTGATGCTCACGACGGCGTCCTCGGGGACGCACGTCTTCTCGCAGACGAGCCAGTCGATCTCGGCGGTGATGGTGATGCTCGATCCGGGCTCGGCGTCCGCGGGCACGGCGACGGGGACGAGGAACACCGCCTCGCCGTCGTAGGTGTGCTCGACGCCCCGGAGTTCGGGCTGCTTGTAGCGGGAGGGGGCGGGGAAGAGGACGGGCCCGATCTCGACGCCCCCCGGGGCGTGCCAGGAGAAGTTCGGCGGGTAGCCGGCGAGGTTCTGCCCGTCCCAGTAGATGTGCCAGCCGTCCCGCATGCGGAAGCGGACGCCGATGTGCTGCGTCTCGCCGGGGACAAGGGCCTCGCGCTCGGCGACGAGGGCGGGCCGGGCGTGCAGGGCGGCGATCTCCTCGGCCGGCGTGGGCGGCGGGGGGTATCGGTCCGCGCGGCGGTCCGGGGATAGGGCTGCGGATGAGGGCGTGGAGGGAAGCGCGGAGACGCCGAGGGCGGCGGTCAGGGCGAGCAGGGCGGGGGTGAGCGTCATCTGTGTGGCCCTGAGGAGGACAGAACCCGAACCGAGGGGGCGCAGAATCCCCGGGCGGGAGAACGTCGGCGGGGGGTGGTCTATTCTCGCGAGATGAACGACGGGATGAGGAATCGCCTGGTGAGGGGGCTCTGGGTCTTCGCAGCGGCCTTCGCCGCGGCGGGCGCGGGGTGCGAGAGCAACATCACGGACCGCGACATCCAGTTCGTGAGCACGGCGGAGGTGCGGGATCTGACGCGGAAGCGGCTGGAGGGGGACGAGAAGGCGGTGCTCCTCCTCGACGCCCGCCCGTCGGCGGCGTTCGAGCAGGGCCGCCTCCCGACGGCGGTGAACACACGCCTGACGGAGTTCCCGCCGGACGCCAAGCGCCTGGAGCGGTACACGCGCTATGACAATCTGATCGTGTACGGCGAAGACCCCGGCAGCGCCTCGGCCCGGGCGCTGACCAAGCGGCTCATGGAGCTGCGGTACAAGGACGTCCGGATGTTCGAGGGGGGCGTGCGGGCGTGGCGCGAGGCCGGGCTCCCGCTGGAGGGGGCGGCCAGGGGCGGGGAAGCGGGGAGCGGGGAGAGCGAGGGGCCGGCGTCCTGAACCGCGGGCGCTGCGCCGGGAATCCGGAGCGGCGCCGTCGGTAGCCTCGGCGGTTCGCCATGTCGGCAGCAGATCTCCCCCTCATTCTGGCGTTGCCGGTGCTGCTCGGGCTCTCGGCCGTCGCGTCGGGCTCCGAGACGGCGTTGTTCAGCCTGACGCACGCCGAGCGGCAGCGGCTTCGGCGGACGGCGCCGGTGGCGTACGGGGCGGTGCAGCGTCTGACCGCGCGCCCGCGGCGGCTGCTCATCCTGGTGCTGCTGCTCAACATGCTGGTGAACGTGACGTACTTCGTGATCACGTCGGTGCTGACGCTGCGGGCGGAGAACCCGGCGACGGCCGCGGCGGTGAGCGCGGTCACGCTGCTGGCGGTGATCCTGTTCGGGGAGGTGCTCGCCAAGCTGCTGGCAGCGCGGAACCGGGTGGCGTTCTGCAGGTTCGTGGCGGCGCCGCTGCTCGGGGTCGCGGGGGCGCTCGCGCCGGTGCTGGTGGGGCTGGAGCGTTTCGTGATCGCGCCGCTGGCGCGGCTGATCCACCCGCACGAGCCCGTGCAGGCGCCGGGGCGGTCGGCCGTGGACGATCTGGCGGGGCTGGTCGAGCACGCGGGGCGGCAGGGGGTGCTTTCGGACGAGGAGCGGCGGCTGCTCGGGCAGATCGTGCACCTGGGGCTGCGGCGGGTGTGGGACGTCATGACGCCGCGCGTCGACCTGGTGTGGGTCGGGCAGGACGCGACGCCGGAGGAGGTGCTGGCGATCTTCCGGGAGCACGGGCACGCGAAGTACCCGGTGCGGTCGTCGGGCGGGGACGGGCCGGAAGCGGTCGGGCTGCTGTCGGCGAAGCGGTACGTCGGGGCGTTGGCGCGGGGTGTGCGGAATCCGCTGCGGGCCTCGCTGGAGCCGGCGCGGTTCGTGCCGGACGGGGCCCGGCTGGACCGGCTGCTGGCGCAGTTCCGCGAGACGCGGTCGCACGTGGCGCTGGCGGTGAACGAGCTGGGCGAGGTGACGGGGCTGGTCGAGATCGAGGACGTGGCCGACGAGCTGCTCGCCGGGCTCACGGAGCACGCGGGCGACGAGGCCGAGGTGCGGATGGTGGGGCTCGGGCGCTGGCAGGTGCCGGGGCGGCTGCCGATCCGGGACTGGGTGTCGTTCTTCGAGGTCGGGGCGGAGGCCCTGAGCGCCGACGCCCGGGCGGCGATCGAGGGCTCGCGTTTCTCGACGGTGGGGGGGCTGATCGGGCATCAGCTCGGGCGCGTGCCGGAGGTGGGGGACCGCGTCGACGTGGGGAACGTGACGCTGGAGGTCGAGCGGATGGAGGGGCGGTCGGTGGCGTCGGCGGTGGTGTCGCTGGGGGCCGCGCGGCCGGCGGGCGGTGAGCGGAGCGGGCAGGACGGAGCGGGCGGAGACGGTGGGGCGGGTGGAACGGGTGGGGTGGGTGGGGAGGTGGCGTCGTGAGCGACGGCACGCTCGCCATGCTG
>CAYMFP010000058.1:0-13150 GCA_964389385.1 uncultured Phycisphaeraceae bacterium
CCGCAGGCACGGCCTGCCGCTCCCCCCCCGCACCCACCCCGCCGTCTCCCCCCGCGCCCCGTCCGGGACGACGGGCATCACCATCCCGTGCGTCGAGACCACCCCCGCGTACACGTACGGGATCCCGTGCTTCACCGCGAGGTCGTTGAGCAGGAACCGCGTCTCGTAGTTGTCGAGCCCGTCGACGATCACGTCCGGGCGTCCGTGCGGCCCGTCCAACGCCAGACGCTCGGCGCTGCGCCACTCCAGGTCCGCGACGATCCCCGCCACGCGCACGCCGGAGTTCACCCTCGCCAGCCGCCGCCGCGCGGCCTCGGCCTTCGGCAGCCCCTCGGCCGCGTCCGCCTCGTCGAAGAGGATCTGCCGGTGCAGGTTGCTCGTCTCCACCACGTCGCGGTCGATGAGCGTCACGCGCCCCACGCCGCCCCGCACCAGCAGGTCCGACGCGACGCACCCCAGCGCTCCGCACCCGACCACCAGCGCGTGCGAGCCGAGCAGCCGCCGCTGCCCGCGCTCGCCGAAGCCCGGGAGCAGCGTCTGCCGGCTGTATCGGGCGAGATCATCGCTCACGCCGGGACTCTAGTTCCCGGTACATTGCCGCGGATGCCGCCGGCCCCCGAACACCCCGCCCGCCCCGCCGCCGCCGGCTCCGCTCCCTGGACGCCGCCGCCCGGTCTGCTCGCCACGCGTCTGGAAACCCCGCGCACGATCCTCCGCCCGTTCGCCCCGGACGACGCCCAGGCCCTCTACCGCACCATCGCCGACATCCGCGAGTCCCTGCTCCCCTGGCTCCCCTGGGCCCGGACGGCCCACCCCGACCCCGAGTGGACGCTCTGGTGGATCCTCGAGCAACGCCGCCTCGCCCGCGAGGGAAACCTCGACATGTTCGTCCTCGGCGTCTTCGACCGCGCGGGCGGCGCCGTCGTCGGCGGCAGCGGGATCAGCCGCGTCCGCCCGGAACTCCGGGCCGGCGAGACCGGGTACTGGGTGCGCCCCGACCGCCGGGGCGAAGGGCTCTGCACCGAGTTCACGGCCCGCGTCATCTCCTGGGCCCTCGCCGCGCCGGAAGGGGGCGGGCTCGGGCTGCGACGCGTCGAGATCTTCTGCTCGGCCGAGAACGCCGCCTCCGCGCGCATCCCCGAGAAGCTGGGGCTGCGCCGGGAGGTGCACGCCCGCCTCGACCACTTCGTCCCCGGCCGGGGCGCGACCGACCGCCTCGGATGGGGCGTGCTCGCCGAGGAATGGGACGCGCAGCGGCACGCCCGACGCAACGCCTGCCGCGTCCCCTGAGCGTTCCGCGCCGGGCAGGCCCGCGGACTTATACTCGGTTCGTGCCTACCCGAACCTCCGCCGCCCGCCGGCTCCCGGCGGGCCCGTCCAGATCGCGTCCCTTCGCCCGAGCGCTGCGTCTCGCGGTCGGCCTGGTGCTCGCCGTCTCGGGCGCGATCTCGTTCGGGCAGGCCTCCGCCGGCCGATCCGAATCCGGCGCCGCCCCCCCGGCCGTCCCCGCCGCCCGCCAGGCAGACAACGTCGCGATCATCACCCTCCACGGCGTGATCGACCGGACGACGAGCTGGTCCGTCCGCCGGCGGATCGACAAGGCCATCGCCGGCGGCGCCGACGCCATCGTCATCGAACTCAACACCCCGGGCGGCGAGATCGGCGCCGCGTTCGAGATCACCGAGGCCGTCAAGAACTCCGCCGTCCCGAACACCGTGGCGTGGGTGAACCCGCAGGCCATCTCCGCCGGGATGTTCGTCGCGGTCGCCTGCCGCGAGATCGTCACGGCCGACCCGGCCCAGATGGGCGACGCCCTGCCCATCGGCATGGCCCCGGGCGGCATCCCGATCAGCCTGCCGGACGACTTCCGCAAGAAGATGCTCCCGCCCGTCCTCGCGGACGTGACCGAATCCGCCCGCAGGAACGGCTACGACGAGTTCCTCGTCCAGGCGATGGTGATCGACGGCGTCGAGCTCTGGCTCGTGCGCGATACGGCCACCGGGCGCCTCCTCGCCGTCGACGAGGAGGAGTACATGACCCTCTTCGGCGACGAGCCCGACCGCCTCGGGAGGGACGGCGGCCCGCCGCGCGGACGCCCCCTGCTCGCGGGCGCGACCGGCACGGTCGGCCGCCTCTTCGAGGGCGGTCCGCCCATCCTCCCGGGGCTCCAGGAGCCGCCGGGGGGCAACCCGCCGAACTTCCCCGCCCCGCCGGGGGACGACGCGGCCGCCCCCTCCCCCCTCGCCGGCGTCGACGAGTCCATCGGCTTCGACCCCGCCAACCCGCGCCTCGCCGACCTCGGCGAGCAGGTCACGCAGGGCCTCAGCGTCCCCACGCTCCGCCCCGCCATCACGCGCGCCGACCGCGGACGCTACGAGCCCGTCGGCTACCTCACCGACGGCAGCGGGCCGGTGGTCATGGGCGCCGACCAGATGCTCGCCCTCGGCTTCGCCACCACCAAGGTCGAGACGGACGAGCAACTCAGGGCCTACTTCGGCGCCCGCAACCTCGCCCGGCTCGACGAGACCTGGTCCGAGGGGCTCGTGCGGTTCCTGACGAGCTTCTGGGTCCGCGGCCTGCTCATCGTGGTCTTCCTGATCGCCGCGTTCGTCGAACTCGCCAGCCCCGGCATCGGCGTCGCGGGCGTCCTCGCGGGCGCCGCCGGGCTGCTGCTCCTCGCCCCGCCGGCGCTCATCGGCCTCGCCGGCTGGTGGGAGATCGTCGCGATCGCCGCCGGCGTGCTCCTCCTGCTCGTCGAGGGGTTCGTGCTCCCGGGCTTCGGCGTCTTCGGCGTCGCCGGGCTGCTCGCGCTCTTCCTCGGCCTCCTCGGCACCTTCGTCCCCGCGGGCGCCGGCCTCTTCCCCGACACCCCCAAGGCCCAGAGCGACGCGCTCTTCGGCGTCGTCACCATCCTGCTCTCGACCTTCGCGGCCGGCGTCGCGATCTTCTTCATCGCGAAGAACTTCGGATCGCTGCCGCTCCTCAACCGCCTCGTGCTCGCCTCCGGCGAGGCGAGCGACGCCGTCGCCGAAACCGACGCGGGCGATCTCGCCGCCCTGGTCGCCGTCGGCGACGCCGGCGTCACCCTCACGCCCCTCCGCCCCGCCGGGCGCGCCGAGTTCGGCGGCGCCGTGCTCGATGTCATCTCCGACGCCGGCTGGATCGACCCCGGCACGCCCGTCCGCGTCTCGAGCGTCAGCGCCTTCCGCACGGGCGTCGTCCCCGACGACGGCGCCGCGCCCGAACCGCCCGCCACGGGCGAGGAGATCGCGTAAATGGAGAACGCGATCCTGCTCGGGCTCGGGCTCATCGGCGTCGGGGTGCTCCTGATCGTCCTCGAAGCGTTCCTGCCGTCCGGGGGCCTCCTCACGGTCGGCTCCGTCGCCTCGGCCGTCGGCGGCGTGGTCGTCCTCTTCCGGCACGACACCACATGGGGAATCGCCGGGCTGCTCGCGACGGTCGTGCTCATGCCGCTCGCGTTCTTCTACGCCGTGAACGTGCTCCCCGACACGCCGTTCGGGCGCCGCCTCATCGGCGCGCCGGACGAGGAGCAGATCGCCGCCGAGCGGGCTCGCGAGCAGGCCGAACGTGAAGCGCGAGCGGCCCTCGTCGGGATGGAAGGCGTCGCCGTCAGCACCCTCCGCCCGGGGGGGACGGTCCTCGTCGACGGCCAGCGCCTGGAGGCCATGAGCGAACTCGGCGTGGTCGAGCCGGGGCAGCGGGTCCGCGTCACCGGCGCCGATCCCTGGATCGTCCGCGTCCGCCCGATCGCCTGACGACGCCCGGCTCCCCTCATCTCCCGCCGCGGCGCGGACGCACGGCCGTCCATCGATCCCGCACCCCTGCCGGAAGGCTCTATACTGCCAACCTTCCGGGACCAGCACTCCCCCATCTTCGTGGTCCGCGGCGACGCGGGGGCGGGGCCGGTGGAGCGACGGGCCCGGGGAGCGGAGATTCGCCCGTGCCAGCCGGTCCTATCGCGGTCGTCCTCGTCATCATCGCGCTGCTCATCGTCGTCGTGCTCGTCTTCGTCGTCGGGCAGTTCTTCGCGCTGTGGTTCCAGGCGCTGCTGTCCGGCGCCCGCGTCGGGCTCCTCGACATCATCGCCATGCGCTTCCGGAAGGTGGACCCGCGGGTCATCGTCCTGAGCCGCATCCGCGCCGTGAAGGCGGGCATCGACATCTCGACCAACCAGCTCGAGACGCACTACCTCGCCGGCGGGCGCGTGCCGAACGTCGTCAGCGCCCTCATCGCCGCCAAGCGAGCCAAGATCGATCTCGACTGGGACGTCGGCGCCTCCATCGACCTCGCCGGCCGCGACATCCTCGAGGCCGTCACCACCAGCGTGAACCCGAAGGTCATCGACTGCCCGAGCCCGACGCAGGGGCGGCACACGATCGACGCCGTCGCCAAGGACGGCATACAGCTCAAGGCCCGCGCCCGCGTCACCGTGCGCACCAACCTCTCCCGCCTCGTCGGCGGCGCCACCGAGGAAACCATCATCGCCCGCGTCGGCGAGGGCATCGTGTCCGCCATCGGCTCGGCCGAGAGCCACAAGCAGGTGCTGGAGAACCCCGACCGCATCTCCAAGGCCGTGATGGCCCGCGGCCTGGACGCCGGCACCGCCTTCGAGATCCTCTCGATCGACATCGCCGACGTCGACGTCGGCGAGAACATCGGCGCCAAGCTCCAGGCCGACCAGGCCGAGGCCGACAAGCGCCGCTTCCAGGCCGAGGCCGAGAAGCAGCGCGCCCTCGCCGTCGCCCGAGAGCAGGAGTACCGCGCCGAGGAGCAGAAGAACCGGGCGATCGTGGTGCTCGCCGAGGCCGAGGTGCCCAAGGCCATGGCCGAGGCCTTCCGCCAGGGCAACCTCGGCATCATGGACTACTACCGCATGCAGAACGTCCAGGCCGACACCACCATGCGCCAGGCGATCGCCGAGCCCAACAACGGCCAGCCCGGCAAGGCCTGAGTCCGACCGACGCCCGCCCCGCCGCTCGACCCGGCGGCCGCGGGGCTTACCTCGCCCGACGCACAGCCGCGCGGGCCGCAATCTGCATCAGCTCCGTCACCCGGCGCTGGCGGTAGTCCTCGTCCAGGAAGATCCCGATCGGCTCCGGCGCCCGCTGCTGCCCCGCCCCGGTCGTTGGCTGCGCCGCGTTCCCCGCGGTCCGCGACGCCGCAGAAGCCGCGGTCCTGGAAGCAGTCGCGTGCGCTGCGCCCGGCCCGGGCGTGGACGGCGCCGTCGCGACCGGCGCGGGCCCCGCCTGCATCGGCACGGAAAGGTCCACCGCCAGCGGCGACGACGGAGCCTGCGTCCGCCCCCCCACCCCTCCCGTTCCGCCCCCGCCGCTCCCGCTCCGCCCCGTGATCCCGAACTGCTCCAGCGTCCGGGGATCGGGCTCCCCGATCACGAAGACCGTCCCTGGCGGGATCAACGCCACGTCGCCCTGCCGCGTCTGGGCGTAGACCGACCGCGGGAACAGCGCCGTCACCGCTCCGCTCCGGCGGGCGTACACCCGCTCGCCCCCGAAGCCCGACAGCTCGTACAGGTCGTGGAAGCCAACCGGCTGCCGCTGGTCGTACAGGCTGATCTCCCGCTGCCCCACCCGCAGCGGATCGACGTCGCCGAAGCCGGGCTCGACTTCTCGGAACTGCGGCCAGGCGCTGCGGGACGGCTGTCCCGTCGCCAAACCGCCCGCGACCCCAACCCCGACGGCGGCCCAGACCCCGAACATGACGCTGCGACGGTTCGGCATATCGCACGATATCGGCGGGTTCGGCTCAACCCCGCAGGATGATCCGCATGCGCAGCGTGATTCGGGCGCTCGGATCCTCGGGGTCCAGCTCCTCCAGCCGCGGCCCGGACGCCCGCCAGCGGTAGATCGCGTCCAGCAGCGGATCATCCACGGCCTCGGACCCCGTGTTCATCGGGCGACCGCCGCGCACCTCGAACCCGGCGGCACGCACCACTCCCTTGCGGTCGAAGCTGATCCACACCACCGGATCACGGGGGGAATGCAGGGCCCGCGTCGTGACGCTCCAAGTCGGGCGCACCGTCTGGATCTGGAGCCCTTCTCCTGCGGCGGTCTTGCCCGGCCGGACCTCGATCGGCTCGTCGCGGCTCGTGGCGACCGACTCTCGCGGGTCCGGTAACGCCGGGCGAGCCCCCGTCGGCTCCGTTTCGGGCCGAGGCGGCGCCGGCGGCACAGGAGCCTCCGCCGCGGGCTCGGGCGCCGCCTCACGGGCCTCCTCGATGGCCCGCCGGAGCATCTCGAGCAACTGAGCCACATCCGTGCTCGGGGCGGCCGGCTCGATCGCGGGCGCCGGCTCGGCCTCGGGCAGCGGGTCGCCCGTCTCGGCCGGCTCCGGGAGCCCGGCCGGGGAGGACTCGACGGGCTCGGACGGCGGCGCAGCAAGCTCCGGGGGCGGCGGAGATTCTGGGTTCGGTTCCGCGGCGGGAGGGACCGGCGGCGGAGGCGAGGCGGGGGCGCCGGCCTCGGGATCGAGTGCGGACTGCTCCGACGTGCTCCGCGGCGCCTCGTGCTCGGTCGGGTCCGCGAAGCCGAGCCAGTCGATCGTGACGCGGGCGGACTCGTCGATACCCGGCCGCGGGGGCGAGGGAGGCGCGGCCGGCGGAGGCGGCGTCGTCCCCGGCTCGTCCGCCGCGTCGGGGCGTGCGATCGCCGCGACGAGCCCGAGCCCGACGAGCAGGTGCAGCGCGAGGCTCAGCACGAACCCTGCGGCCAGCCAGCGGATGTCGGCAGCGCTCCGCACGGGGAAACGGTACGTCCGTCCGCGGGCGGGCGAGATCAGGAGGTGGCGGCGGGCTGCCGCGCGGCCCGCTTCGTCCGGCGGCGCCGGCGGCGGACGACGACCGAAGCGACGGGGCGGAGGACGGCCCCGGTGCGGCGGGCGATCCAGGCCGCGAGCCCGATCCCCGAGTGCAGGCGGAGCTTGAACCGCAGGCGGCGGAGCGAGGCGTCGTCCGGGGCGAGGCGGATCGCCTGCCGCACCCAGTAGCGGGCCCGCATCCACTGGTGCTGCTTCAGGTGGGCGTAGGCGATGTTGTGCATCGCGGGGACGAAGCGGGGCTGGAGGCGCAGGGCCTCGCGGGCCTCGGCCATCCCGGCCTCGAAGTCGCCGGTCTCGAACAGGGCGACGGAAAGGTGGTGGTGGGCGAGGTGGTCGGGCGTGCCGGCCTGCTCGCGGGTGTCGACGAGGCGGCGGAAGACCCGGGCGGCCTCGTGCGCCATGTCCGCGTCGAGGAGGAGCTGCCCGAGGTCGTCGAGGTCCTCCGGGCGGAACTTCTCCGGCTCGGCGTGCTCCTCGGCGAGTTCCTCGCGGAGGAGTTCCCGGGCGCGGTCGAGGTCGTCGTCCGGGCCGCGCTGGAGGAGCAGGTCCGCCAGACGGCGCCGGGCCTCGGGGAACCCCTTGTCCAGGCGGAGGACCACGTCGTACTGGACGATCGCCTCGTCGATCTGCCCGCGGCGGATCGCGAGGTCGCCGAGCGCGGCGTGGGCGTCCTGGTTGTCGGGCTCGAGTTCGAGGACGCGGCGGAACTTCTCTCCGGCCTCCTCGAAGCGGGACATGTCGACCAGCAGCTCGCCGAGGTCCAGGAGCGTGTCGATGTCGCCCGGGTCCTGGCGGAGTTCGCGCATGTAGAGCTGGCGGGCCCGCTCCTGGCGGCCGGTCTTGGCGTAGGCCTCGGCGAGGCGGGCCTGGATCCGGGGCAGGTCCGGGGCGAGGCGGATCGCCTCCCGGAGGCACCAGACGGCGCGCTCGTACTCCTCGCGCCGGAGCAGGTTCTCCCCCATCGCGGCGTACAGCTCCCCGTCCTCGGGGTTGATCTGCTGCCCGAGGTAGAACATCAGCTCGGCCTGCTCGTGGTCGCCCAGGTCCGAGTAGGCGTCGATCCGGTGGACGTACGGGGCGGTGCTGTCGGGCTCGCGCTCGGCGGCGAGTTCGAGCCAGGGGAGGGCTTCCTTCGCCCGGTCGGAGCGGACGAGGTTCACCCCGGCGAGCAGCGCGGTCTGCCCGTCCTCGGGGCGGAGCTCGTGCGCGTCGACGAAGGCGCGGGCGGCCTCGGCGTGACGGCCCGCGGCGTCGAGCGTCAGACCGAGGTTGAAATGCCACTCGGCCTGGTACGGGTTGAGGGAGAGGGCGTGTCGGAGCTCCGATTCGGCAACATCCCACCGGCCCTGCTCGTAGGCCTCGTGGGCGCGCTCCACGTGCTGCTCGGCGTCGACCCAGTCGTTCAAGGCGGCTCCCGTCGGGGGGCTGCGAATAGGCCCGCGCCGTGTGCGCTCCGCACGCGGTCGCGACCGATGGAGTATAGCATCGGCCGGGGCGACTCCCGCCCTGCCGCGCCAGACCGCGCCGCCCGCGCCCAAACCCGGAGCACGCGCCCCGTGCCCGCACGAGCCCGGAAACCATCGTCCGCACGCTCATGGTCCGTCCCGACGGAGCGGGCTGTGCGCTTGGCGGCGGTCCTGCTGGCGGCCGGGTGCTGCGCGAGCCTCCCCCGGGACGGGCTCGCATCCACGCCGGCGGAGCCCGACGCCTGGACGCTCCTGCGGGGGCAGGACACGGACGAGCACGTCCGCCTCGGGGCGGCGATCTCGGTGATCCGCGGGGCCGAGAGCCCCCAGGAACAGCGGCGGATCCTCGAGATGCTGAGCGGCGGCGAACCCGCGGCCGCCGCGGCGGTGCTCCGGGCGATCGCGGCCGAACCGGTTCCGTCCCCCGAACTGGAGCGGGCGGTGCGGGGGGTGCTGGATCGGACGGACGCGGGCGTGCTGCGCCCTCTGGCGGCTTCGGCCCTGCGGAGCTTCCGCAGTTCGCGCGGCGTGCGGCGGCTGGCGATGGCGGCACGGTCCGACGCGGACCCGGCGGTCCGGCAAGCGGCGTCGGAGGCGCTGATGCGGCTCTCGCGGTCCGCGACGCCCGAGGCGGCCCTGGAGTGGGCGAGCCGGTGGGAGCACGCGGACGACGCGGCGCTGCTGCGCGAACTCCTGGCGCACGAGATCGTGGCCCGCCGCGGGCTGGAATCGGAAAACACCGGGCTGCGCTCGGCGATGCTCGAGGGCTACCGGCGCCTGCACCTGGCGACCCCGCCGGAGGAGCGTTCGGCGCTGCTCGCCGAGTACCTGCGCCACGCGCGCGGGGAGGTGCGGGACCTGGGCTTCGAGCTGGCGGCGCGCGAACTGAGCGCCTCGAACCGGCTCGGGGCCGACGTCGCCGCGGCCGGGTTCACGCTGCTCCAGCACGCGGACCCCGCGGTGCGGGCGCAGGCCGCGATCCTCGTGAACCGCATGGCCCCCGAGGGCGGAGCGGACCGGGTGGTCGACGCGTTGCTGGCGGAGTGGTCGCCGCGGGCGGCCGAGCCGATGCTGCTCGCGGTCTCCCGGGCGCCCCGGGCCGAGGCCGCGGAGCCGGTGCTGCGGTGGCTCTCGCAGGTGGACGGGCCCCGCGCCGCGGCCGCGGACGCGGCGTGGGCGCTGTTGCGGGCCGAGAAGCTGAGCGAGGCGCAGCGCGAACGGCTGCTCTCGGAGGTGCGTTCCGCGGTGGACGGGCGGCTGACGCCGCACGGGGCGCGGATCCTCGCCACGCTGGGCACGGCCGAGGACCTCGACCGTCTCGCGGCGGCGGCGGACGGCGAACCCGGGCTCCCGCTGGCGGCGCTGACGGAGGCCCTGGCGCTGCGGGCCGAGGGGGTGCCGCGGCTGCTCTCGCTCGCGGAACGCCGCCCGGAGGTGCTCGCCGCGGCCGCGAACGCGATCGCGCAGCACGGCGGGACGGGCGCCGACCTCGCCCGCCTCGCGCAGGCGGCGGGGAACGAGGCGCAGCGGGCCGACGCGCTGCGTCGCGCGGCCGCGGGCCTGCCGCTCGGCGAACTGCTCGCCGCGCTCGGTGAGGGCTGGACGGACTTCGCTCTCGGGGCGGACCTGCTGTCGGCGGCGCTCGCGGCGCCCCGCGGCGAAAGCCTCCCGCCGCTCGAGACCGCGCTGGTCCGCGGCGCCTGGCTGCGGGTCGGCGAGCTGCGTTCCCTGAGCGGCAACGCCGAGCAGGCGCTGGCGGCGGTGGAGAAGTGGGCGGGCTTCGCCGACGCGGCCGCGGAGGAGGCGGAGCGGGCCGCGCGGACGCGCCTGATCGCCCTGGTCGGCCTGGGGCGGCTGGACGAGGCGTGGACGCTCGGGCGGCCGCTGGTGGACTGGCTGACGGCGTGCGAGTCGATGCGCACGACGCCGCACGCGGGGCCCGCGGCGGCGCGGGCGCTCGAACGGTTCGCGTCCGAGATGGACGACGCGGCGCGGGCGAAGCTGCAGGCGCTGCTGCCGGCCGTTGGCCAGGGAGGCCTCGACGCCGACGGGGCGGGAGCGGGCGGGGGCGAGGTGCAGGGAGGCTGAGACGGCGCGGCGACCCGAGCACGCGGTCGAAGGCCGGAACCGGGCGCACCGACCGCGCGGCCGTGCTGTTGGGGGGATCAGCGGGGATCGTCGGGCGGGGCGACGGGGCGCAGACGCGAGAAGACGCCGCGGACCGGGTTCACGACGCCCGGGGCCACCTGACCGGTGCGGCGGGGCGTCGGCGCTGGCGTGCCGGGCAGCGCGTCGAGCGCCTCGGCGGCGGAGTCGAATCCGTCCGCGGCGTCCAGCCCACGGTCGAGCCAGTCGTCGAACTCGCGGTCGAGCTTCTTGACGAGACGCCCGGCGCGGATGCGCGGCTCGTCGGCCGGCATGCCGGTGAGGAGCCGGTACGCCATGGCGGCGACGGAGCGGACCTCGTCGCGGATGAGTTCGGGGTCCGGGGCGGCGCTGCGGGCCTGCATCGCCCGGCGCAGGCCGTAGAACTCGATCAGCAGCGAACCGTGCCGGTCGACGAGCACCTCGTCGGGGCTCATGGGCCCGTGGACGACGCCGGCGGCGTGGGCGGCGGCGCAGGCCTCGAGCAGATGGCGGATGCCGCGGACGGTCTCCGGCGGCGAGAGCCTCCCGCCCTTGAGGGAGGGCAGATGCTCGAGGGTGAGGAGCCCGGACTGCGAGCCGGTGTAAGGGGTGACGATCCAGATCTCGCCCTCGCCCGCGTGCTCGACGAGGGTGTAGGACTGGATCGGGAGGATGTGCAGGTGGGCGACGGCGGTGGTGCGCTGGAGGGCGAGGACGGCCCGGCGGCGCTCGGACCGCGGCCAGCGGCTGGTGAGACGGTGGACGGTGTGGTTGACCTGCCGGCGGTCGTCGATGGCGAGCCAGCGATCGGCGATGCGCGAGGGGGCGAGCGGGGCGACGAGGCGGTAGGGCCCGAATCGATCGGCGACGGGGCGATGGTGCGGCTCGAGCCGAGCCGCGGGAGCCGCGTGCTGCGGAGCGGAAGTGGACGCCTCGGGGCGTCCGCCGCCGGTGTTCGTGTCTTCGTGGTGCATCGGGGCGTCCGCGGGACCGCGTGTGCTCTCCGCTCTCGCGATCGGGCGCTCGTGGGGACTCTTGCCGTGTGCCCCGCGTGCGCGTTCAGACCCCCGGCGAATCCGCCGGATGAGCCAGAAGTGTACCGGAGGCGGCGGCTCCATCCACCGCACCGCCCCAAGCGGGGCGAACTGCTCCGTTCAGGATATCGGGCCAGAGGGGACGGCGTCAGAAGTTTTCCCGGGGTCCTCGCAGGTTCCGGGGATTCGGTTATCGGGACGTGACGCCGACCGCAGCGCGGGGAGGTCGAGAGGCGGGAAACCTTGGGCAACGGCGCCGGGCCGTCTTCGGCGGGGGCTGCGCGGCGGATCCGACGCGCCGGGGAGAGCGCGGCGGGCGTCCGGCGGCTCGCGGCGGGTTCGGCGGCGAGGGAGCGCCACGACCCTAGAATCGTTCCAAGGGACCTGGGCTCCCTTCTTCACACCTCGGGACGGCGCGCGTGAGGGACGCGCGGCGCTGCCCCCGACCGAAACCGCCCAAGGACTGGAGTCTCAACGTGACCACCGCGACGACGACCCTCGCCGGGACGAAGGCCGACCCGCTGCAGCTGATCGACGTCGATCACGTCCGCTTCTACGTGGGCAACGCCAAGCAGGCGGCGTTCTACTACGCGTACACCTACGGGTTCCAGGTCCAGCAGTACGCGGACCTGACGACGGGCAGCCGCGAGGAGGCGAGCTACCTGCTGACGCAGGGGAACATCCGCCTGCTGCTGACGACGGGGCTGACGCCGGACCACGTGGCGCAGGAGGAGGTCAAGCTCTACGGGGACGGGGTGAAGGACGTCGCGCTGACCGTCGAGGACGCCGAGGCCGCGTACGAGCGCGCGGTGCGGAACGGCGGCGAGAGCGCGTACGAGCCGCGCACCTACCGCGACGACCGCGGCACGGTGACGATGGCGGGGATCAAGGTGTACGGGCGGGCCCAGCACACGTTCGTGAGCCGGACCGGTGAGTACGCGCTCGAGCGGCTGAAGCGCGGCGGCCCGTTCCTGCCCGGCTTCCGCGAGATGCAGAACTTCCCCCTCAACGAGTACAACAAGCAGCACCCGTGCGGGCTGATGTTCGTCGACCACTGCGTCGGCAACGTCGAAGAGGGGAAGATGAACCACTGGGTGAAGTGGTACGAGGACGTGCTCGAGTTCAAGATGTTCAAGCACTTCGATGACAAGGACATCGGGACGGAGTACTCCGCGCTGATGTCCAAGGTCATGGCCTCGGGCAACCACCTCATCAAGATGCCGATCAACGAGCCGGCCGAGGGGAAGAAGAAGAGCCAGATCCAGGAGTACCTGGAGTGGCACAACATGACGCCGGGGATCCAGCACCTGGCCCTGCGGACGGACGACGAGCTGCACTCGGTCGCCGAGCTGCGCCGCCGCGGCGTGAACTTCCTCAGCCTCCCGGACTCGTACTACGACGTCGTCTGGGACCGCGTGAACAACATGCTCAAGCAGCACGGGCACGGCGGCGTCCGCGAGGACTTCGACAGGATCAAGGAACTCGGGATCCTGATCGACGCGGACGACGAGGGCTACCTGCTCCAGCTCTTCACGCAGCCGCTCCAGGACCGCCCGACGCTGTTCTTCGAGATCATCTGCCGCCGCGGCTCGCAGAGCTTCGGCAAGGGCAACTTCAAGGCGCTGTTCGAGGCGCTCGAGCTCGAGCAGGAGCGGCGCGGGAACCTGT
>CAYMFP010000059.1:0-13070 GCA_964389385.1 uncultured Phycisphaeraceae bacterium
ACCCTCCCCGAACCTCTCGCCCCGCGGCTGAGCGAGGGGGAGAAGAGGATGGGGCCTCCAAAAACACGGCCGCCCCGGCGTTGGCCGGGGCGGCGCGATCGGTCGGAGGCGGGCGATCACCCGCGGAAGGTCGTCTGCGCGTCGAGGGCGGAGCCGATGCGGCGCAGGCAGTCGTGCAGGTGGGCGCGGGTGTAGGAGTCGAGGCGATCCTCGCCCTTCTCCAGCGTCTTCTCGATCTTGCCCTGGAGATCGACCAGGGTCATGGTGGCGAGGTTGCTGACGGGCTTGGCGGCCGCGACGAACCCGGTGCCGCTCGTGCTCAGCGCGACCATGCGGTCGACGTGCTCGCGCTGCAGGTTGCGGCGGAAGCTGCTGATCATCGGGTCGCGGTCGGTGTGCTTGCGCTTGGCGGGGTCGCGGTCGAGCTCCGCCCAGGCCGCGTCGGTGAGGGTCGACATCAGCTCCGGCAGGGTGAGGGTCTCCCCGTCCTCGCCGATGAAACGCTCGTTGTCGTAGACGCGCCCGAGGGTGGCGGGGTTGAGGAGCATCGTCAGGGCCGAGGCCTGGACGGCGAGCACGCGGTCGTGGATCGGGAAGGCCGCGTCCTCGAGCGCGCTGTTGTCGTCCCACCACTTATCGACGCTCATGTGGCGGAGCAGATCGGGCGTGAGGCCGAAGGCCTCCTCGTTGAAGGTGTTGTCGATCACGAACTGCAGCGCCTTGCGCTGCGTCTCCGCGGGCACCGGCTCGATCGGGGCGCGCCCGTTCGGGTCGCCCTTCTTGTCGCGGTACACGTGCGCCCCGCCGACCCAGTTCGCCATCATGCCGACGGCCTGGACGTGCTGGGCCAGCGAGATCATGTAGCCGCGGCGGGCGCGCGACCAGCTGTCGCCGTCCTTGACGAACTTGTCGAGGATCTTCTCGCGGATCTTCGCGGCGAGGGCGAGCTGGTTCTGGGCGTAGTCCAGCGGGTCGCGCGAGAAGTCGTACCGGCGGGCGAGGGGGTCGGGGCCCCAGGTGTCCTCGTCGGTCGCGTACTGCAGCTCGGGCTCGGCGACGCGCTTGAGCACCTCGGCGGTGTCGCCGAAGGTGTAGCCGTACTCGATCGCC
Organism: uncultured Phycisphaeraceae bacterium; assembly: GCA_964389385.1. Classification (GTDB taxonomy): domain Bacteria; phylum Planctomycetota; class Phycisphaerae; order Phycisphaerales; family UBA1924; genus CAYMFP01. Next base: position 1,111 of record CAYMFP010000059.1, read on the forward strand.
CAGTAGTCGTACGGGCCGATGCCGGTCATCGCCCAGTCGCCCTGCCGCTCGCCCCAGCCCTTGGCGTTGATGTTCACCGGGATGTAGTCCATCACGGTGGTGGCGAAGGGCTTCTTGCCGGCGACGTTCTCCGAGTTGATCTCGTCCATCGTGTAGACGGACGAGCCCTTGAAGTTGTGCCGCAGCCCGAGCGTGTGCCCGACCTCGTGCGCGACGAGATCGGCGAGCATCGGCCCGACGAACTCCTCCGGGATGCCGTCGAGCACGTCGCCCTCGGGGTTGAAGGCGGCGTCGCCGAGGAAGGCCTCGCTCATCACCTCCAGGCAGGTGCGCATGAGGGCGAAGTTCATCATCGTCCCGTGCGCGGCCATGCACAGCCCGTTGACCTGGCTGACGCGCCCCTTGAGGCCGTCGAACTCGGACTGCCCGATCAGGTGCGGCTCGTCGCCCGCCGCGGCCGGGTGGCCGCCGAAGCGGGCGACGCCGCGCCCCTCCGCCGCGGCCGCGCGGGCGGCGAGCATCTGCTCGCGGCGGATGCTCCCGGCCAGGCGCAGCCGCGGGTCCCACTCGGGGTGCTGCTCGAGCCAGGCGAGGGTCGACGGGCCGAAGCCCTCGACCGCGAGGTCGCCGATGAGGTCGTTCCACATGTGGTCGAACGCCCGCAGCCAGCCGTCGGTGAGGACGACGTCGGCGTCGAGGATCTCGCCCGTCATCGGGTTGACGCGGCTCGGCCCGATCGCGGTGCCGACGTCGTTCGTCAGCCAGCGGATGAAGTTGTAGCGGACGTCCTCCGGATCCTTCTCCATGTGGGCGCCGGTGGAGGCGTCCTGGAAGCGGATCTCCACCGCCCCGTCGATGCCGACCTTGCGGAACGCGTCGTTCCAGTACTCGGCGCCGGTGCGCACCCAGCGCCGGTAGCGGACCGGCACGGTGTGCTCGACGTAGAAGACGATGGGCTCCTTCGGCGGGCTCAGCTTGAGCTTCGGGTCCGCCTTCTCGAGGTGCCAGCGGTTGATGTACCGCGTCGTGGTCTCGTCGCGATCGGTCTTCGAGAGGTCGCGGTAGGCGGTGGCGAAGTAGCCGACCCGCTCGTCCGCCTCGCGCGGCTTGAAGCCGGGCGTCCCCTCGATCTTGCTGACCGAGTAGTGGAAGGTCTTGATCGTGCCGCCCGCGGCCGGGACCTCGAACGCGAGTTCGATGTTCTCCGGGAACGCCTTGGCCTTCTTGACCTTCACGAGCCGGGTGTTGAGGCCCCGCGCCGAGCTCCCGAAGAACTCCGGCGCGTTCTTGACCATCAGCTCGTTGAGCTCGATCACCGGCTGCCCGCTCGGGCCGTTCGCCACGATCGGCACGTCGAGGATCACCCGGTCGGTGAACGCCCGCTCCACGCCGCTCTTGACGCTCGCGTCGGAGCCGGAGCGGACCGCGACCTGCGGCTCGATGAGCGCCATGCGGTTGCCGAACTTCTCCCAGCGAACATAACGGTCCGCGCCCTGCAAGCCCGCGAAGAGTTCGCCGCTGGCGACCGTCATCGCGAAGAAGTGCCGCTGGTTCTGGTACCCGCGCGGCAGCTCGGCGAGCACGCGGTTGTTCTTCTCGTCGATCCAGAGCGTGTAGAAGCTCTCGCCGTCGGCCGTGCTCACGACCTGCTTGAGCCCCTCGCTGACCTCTTTCCAGTCCGGGACCTTGTCCCCCCCGGAGCCGCCCTGGTTGGCCCCCGCGTTGCCGCGGAAGACCGTGATCGGAACGATGCGGGCGGTCTCGTCCCCGGCCGTCGCGCCGTCGGACGGCCCCTCGGACTGCGCCAGGGCCGGCAGCGCCGCCCCCACGACCGCCAGCCCCGCCACCGTTCCCGCGACCCCACGCAGCCACGCCAGTCGGATCCTGTCCTGCACGCGCATGCTCCCTTCACGAACCCGCGTCACAAAGTCTGCCGAAACACCATCGCAACGACCCCGCCGACACCTCGCCGCCGAGCGACCAGGGACGAATGCCTCCGCCCGGAACCGGGCGGGGCGAACCCGCACGCCGTACGCTCAGCAGCCAACGGACGATCTCACCATACATTCCGTTCGCGCACAACCCGAATTTGCCGGGGATGGCGCCGTCGCGGCGCGTCCGCGCCGTCCGGTGCATCGGCCGTTCGCAATCTCCGGGACGAAAGTCCCGCCGCTCGCGTCTACCGGCGGCTCACCCGGCGGGTGCACCGCCCGTGGCCGCGAGCAGCGCGATCCCCGTCAGCACTCCGAAGATCGCAACCCCCGCCTGGAACGGGCGATCGCGCGTCGCGAGTTCCGTGGGGTCGTCGTATAAACCCTCTTCAATCAAGAGGATAGATCGCAGCAGCACGTACGTCGCGGGCAGGATCGTCGGCCAGAGCAGGTTCACTGCGCCGAAGCCGAGATCGATCGAGTAGTCCAGCGCCCGGTCCTGCACGTACCCCGCGTACGTCACGAGCGTCGCGACGCCCGAGACGACGACCGCCATCCGGAGCAGGTCGTCGCTGTACCGGGCGAGCACGCCGCGCACCGCCCCGGCGTCCCCGTCGCGGACGGTCCGCCGCTCCCCGAGGCGCTTCCCGAACGCCAGGAACATCGCCAGGAAGAGCGTGACGTTGAGCAGCCAGGTGCTCGGGCCCACCGCGGCCGCGGCGCACCCGGCCATCACCCGCAGCACGAAGCCCAGGGAGAGGCTGAGCACGTCCGCGACCACGATCCGCTTCAGGAACCCCGAATAGAGGAAGACGTTGCCGATATAAACGCCCAGGAGCAGGAGCACCGCCAGCGCCGGCAGCGGGGCGGTCAGCGGCACGACGAGCAGCGCCGCCCCCACGGACACCGCCAGGAGCGCGACGCCGAAGGCGCGCGCCTGCGCCGGCGTCACCAGCCCGGCCGCAAGCGGACGCCGGCTCTTGCGCGGGTGGCGGCGGTCGGCCTCGATGTCGGCCAGGTCGTTGAAGACGTAACAGCCGCTGGAGGCGAGGGCGAAGGCCACGGCCGCGAGCAGCGCGGCCACGATCGCGGCGAGCGGGAGGTCCTGGTCACGCAGCGCGTACAGCGGGCCGATGAGCACGAAGCCGCTCTTGGTCCACTGCTTGGGACGCGCCAGGCGGAGCAGGGCGGCGGCGTCGACGCCTCGGGCGCCGGCCGAGGCCGCTGCCGGACCGCTCTGCTCGCTCGCCATCGTCGCCTCGCCGGGGTTCGTGGCCCGGGCCGCCGGGCCCGGTTCAACATCGGCGGGCAGGGTAGCAGGCTCCAGAGCGGAACCGGACGGCGCGGTACGCTGCCTGCCCTGCGGCCGCCCCGATCCCCCGGGGTCCGAGCCATGCGGATGATCACCTTGCCCGAGCCCGCCTCCGATCTCGTTCAGAACCGAGCGCAGCGCACGCTTCTGCCGTGCGTCCTCGCGGGCGTGTTCACGCTGCTCTGGTGCGGGCTCATCCTGCTCGGCGTCACGGAGACGCGGGCGCGGGCGGACGAGCAGAACTACCACCTGCCGGCCGTGCTGCATTTCGCGGAACAGCTCCCGCTCCCGGACCTCTCGGACTACCCGTCCGCCACCACGCCGGGATACCACCTGCTGCTCTCACTGGCCGCCAAGGGGGCGGGTTTCGCGGGGTGGACCGATGGTGAAGGCCTCGAGCGCCTGCTGCGGCTCGCGACGGCGCTGCTCAGTGGGGCCTTGATCTGGGTGCTCGCCATTCCGATTGTGCGCCGCGCCGGAGCGGTTGGGCTCGTGCTGGCGCTGCCGTTTGCGTGCTCGCTGTACGTGGCCGGGTCGGCGACGCACGTCCTGCCCGACAACGCCGGGTGGCTGGGCGTCTTTGCGGTGCTGGCGCTCTGTCTGAACGTTCGGGCGGAGGATGACCGGCCGTCCTGGGGGTGGCTGGCGGGGGCGGGCGCGGCGCTGGCCGTGCTGGTGCTGGTCCGGCAGGCGCACCTGTGGGCGGCCGCGGCGATCTGGGCGGCGGCGTGGATGGCGCCGGAGCCGGACCGAGGGCCGTTCGAGGAGTTCGGGCGCCGGATCCGGAGCGGCTTGCTCGGCGCGGCGGCGACGCTGCCGGCCTTCGCGGTGGTGGCGGCGTTCTTCGTCCTGTGGGGCGGGCTGACCCCACCCATGTTCCAGGGACTGGTCGAGGGCGAGGCCGTGCATCAGGCGGTGAACCCGGCGACGCCGGCGTTCATCCTTCTTCAGGCGGCGGTCTTCGGGCCGTTCTTCGCCGGCTGGCTGCTCCCGGGGCTTCGGCTCCGCCGAGATTGGGGGTGGCTGGCGGGGGCGGCGGCGGTGGGGCTGCTGCTGGCGGTGTTGCCGGAAACGACGTTCAGCGTGGAGGAGGGGCGGTTCGCTGGATTCTGGGGTCTGGTGCGGCGCGCGCCGGTGCTGGGGGGGCGGACGAGCCTGCTGGTGCTCGCGGCGGCTCCGGTGGGCGCGGCCGTGCTCGGGGCGGGGGTGCTCGCGTGCCGGGGGAGCGCCCGGTGGGTGCTGCTGGTCTCGGTGGCGGCGTTCGTGGCGGCCCAGACGGCGAACGGGTACGCCTGGCAGCGGTACCACGAGCCGTTCCTGCTGGGGTGGCTGGGGGCGTGCGGGGCGTGCGCGGTTCCGCGGCCGGGGGGAACGAACCGGCCTGTTCCGGGGGCCGTACGCCGGGGCATGCGCGTGCGCCTGCTCCAAATGGCCGGTCCGATGGCGCTCGCCGGGTTGCTCGCCGCGTTGACGGCGGACATCATGTCGGCCCGCCGCGGAGAGGCGGAGGGCCCGCGAGAGGCGGAAGTCGCCTCGGGTGGACGATCCGAGAAGCCGATGTTCGGTGGGTCCGGGCCGGACGGTGCGGGGAGGAGCCCCGTGCGCGACGTCCGGCGGTCCGCCTGACGGTCGGGAAGGTCACGGTGCGCCGCGGTCGCGGCGGAGTGGAGCAGTCGAGATGGCCGAGGCACGCCGGGCGTTGATCACGGGGATCACGGGTCAGGACGGTTCGTACCTGACGGAGTTCCTGGTCGGGAAGGGGTACGAGGTCCACGGGATCATCCGGCGGTCGAGCTCGTTCAACACGGACCGGATCGACCACCTGTACCGCGACCCGCATCTGCGGCAGGCCCGCATGGAGGGGTCTCTGACGCTGCACTACGGGGACCTGACGGACGCGAACTGCCTCGGGAAGATCGTGGAGAAGGTGCGTCCGGACGAGGTGTACAACCTCGGGGCGCAGAGCCACGTGCGCGTGTCGTTCGACATGCCGATCTTCACGGCCGAGACGGTGGCGATGGGGGCGTTCAAGCTGCTGGAGGCGGTGCGGGAGTACTCGCAGAAGACGGGGCACGCGGTCCGGTACTACCAGGCGAGCAGCTCGGAGCAGTACGGGAAGGTGGTGGAGGTCCCGCAGAAGGAGACGACGCCGTTCTACCCGCGGAGCCCGTACGCGGTGGCGAAGGTGGCGGCGCACTGGGCGACGGTGAACTACCGGGAGAGCTACGGGATGCACGCCTCGTGCGGGATCCTGTTCAACCACGAGAGCCCGCGTCGGGGCGAGACGTTCGTGACGCGGAAGATCACGCGGGCGGTGGGGCGGATCAAGATGGGGCTGCAGGACAAGGTGTTCCTGGGGAACCTGGACTCGCAGCGGGACTGGGGCTTCGCGGGCGACTACGTGAAGATGATGTGGATGATGCTCCAGCAGCCGGAGGCGGACGACTACGTGATCGCCACGGGCCGGACGATCAGCGTTCGGAAGTTCGCGGAGCTGGCGTTCGCGCACGCGGGGCTGGACTTCGAGGAGCACGTGGAGTTCGACCCGCGGTACCTGCGCCCTGCGGAGGTGGACCTGCTGCTGGGCGACCCGTCGAAGGCGAAGACCAAGCTGGGCTGGGAGCCGACGACGAGCGTGGAGGAGCTGGCGGCGATGATGGTCGACCACGACCTGGAGCTGGCGGCGCGGGAGAAGACGCTCCGCGACGCGGGCCACGCGATGCCGGAGTTCGTGGGGTACGACCAGTGACGGAGCGTGGGCCGGCGCCCCCGGGTCCGCAGGGTGATCTCACCCGACGCGCGGTTCGCGGGGTGACCTGGTCCACGTTCAACGCGGTCTACAGCAGCGTCCTCAGCACCGGCGTCTACTTCCTCCTGATGGCGCTGGTGCCGCCGGAGGACTTCGGCGTCATCGCGGCGGCCGGCATCGTCATGCTGACGCTGCAGCTGCTCGTGACGGCGGGGTTCGCGGAGGTGCTCATCCAGAGGCGGGAGCTGGCGCCGGAGGCGACGGACACCGCGTTCTGGACGAGCATGGGCATGAGCGCGGTGCTGGGGGGATTGCTCGTCCTGTCGGCGCGGCCGCTGGCGGCGCTCTTCGACGCCGACCAGCTGGCCCCGGTGGTCTCCGTGCTCGCGGTGCAGCTCCCCATGTACGGGCTGCAGAGCGTGCCGCGGGCGCTGCTGGAGCGGGAGATGCGCTTCCGGCAGCTCACGGTGCGGACGGTCGTCGCGACGACGATCGGCGCGGGCGTCGGCGTCGGGATGGCGCTGGCCGGGCTCGGCGTCTGGGCGCTGGTGGGCCAGCAGATCGGGACTGCGGTCGCGTCGACGGCGGCGCTCTGGGCGAGCGTGCGCTGGCGCCCGGGGTTCCGGGGCTCGTGGAAGGAGCTGCGCGGGCTGCTCGCCTTCAGCGGGCACATCGTCGGCACGCGGCTGGTCGATCTCGCGAACGGCCGCTCGGAGCAGTTCCTCATCGGCGCCTTTCTCGGCGTGCACGCGCTCGGGCTCTACGCGGTCGCGATGCGCATCGTGAACCTGCTGCTCGGCAACTTCTACACCGCGCTGGGCAGCGCGACCTTGCCCTCGTTCTCGAAGCTGCAGGACAGCCCGGAGCGGCTCGCGGCGGCGCTGGTGCGAGCGGTGTCGATGGTGCAGATCGTCGCGATGCCGGCCTTCGTCGGGCTGAGCGTGCTCGCCGACCAGATCGTCCTGCTCTTCGGCGAAGAGTGGGCTCCGGCGGGCTCGGTGCTGCGGATCGTGGCGCTCGTGGGCGTGGTGCGGGCCGCGACGTACTTCAACGCCGCGGTCTTCACGGCCGTCGGGCAGCCGAAGTACCGCCTGTGGCTGAGCCTCACCGGAGCGGCGGGCAACGTGGCAGCGCTGTTCGTCGGCCTCCCGTTCGGGCTCGAGGGGATCGCGATCGCGACGGTCGCGCGTTCGTACCTGTTCGCGCCGCTGCCGTTCGTCATCCTGTCCCGTCTGATCGGGCTCTCGCCGCGCCGGTACCTCTCGGCGACGGCGCGGCCGCTCGGCCCGACGCTGCTCATGGCCGCGGCGCTGGCCGGCCTGCGGCTGGCGCTGCCGGAAACGTTCTCGCCGGCGATGCGGCTGGCGCTCCTCGTGCCGGCCGGGGCCCTCGCGTACGGCCTGTTCATGCTCCTGCTCGCCCCGGGCGCCCTCGCGGACCTGCTCCGCCTGGCGACGCGGGCGTTTCCGCGCGTGCAGCCGCTCACGGGCCCGGCCCTCGGCTTCCTCGACCGGATCGCCCGGCGTCCTTCCGTGCTGGGCGCGGCCGGAGCGGGCGGCTCAGCGGGAGGCCGCGGAGGCTCCGGCGACGGGCTCGCCCCGGGCGCGGGGGCGGACGATGCCGTGCGCCTCGTAGAACCGTCGGACCCGGGGGTCGGCGAGCAGCCCCCCGTGGATCTGCAGCAGGTTGACGTCGCTGCGGAAGTTCCCCTCGATGACGGAGAACCCTTCGTCCGTCGGGATGACGTCCCAGCCCACGTAGCGCAGCATCGGGAATAGGCGGACCGCGTCGAGCAGGGCGGCGCGGATGCTCGCCCAGTGCGGGATCGTCTCGCCGGCGATGGCCGCTCCGGTCTCGGGATGCGTGTCGTGCCAGCGGACGACGCCGTCGATCGGGTACGTGGCGCCGGGGCCGAGCCTCCCGGTGTCCGGGTCGACGCGGGCGCTCAGCCCCCCCTGCGACCAGTTGTCGACGGGCGCGGACCGCCGGACGCCGATCCGCTGGACGCAGCGTGCGATGAACGGTTCCTCGGTGTCCGGATCCAGCATGGTGAGGACGCGGACCGTGTTCGTCGTGGAAGGATTCAACCGGCTCGACCAGGCCGACTGCCGCACGAAGGCGACGAGGACGTACCGGTCCAGCCGGCCGAGATCCTCCTCGAATCGGGCGGCCTCGATCTCCTGCCCGTTGCGTCGGAGCGAGCCGCCGTCGCCGCGCCTGACGACGACGATCCCCTCTCCGCCCCCGCCGGAGACCGGCTTGCAGACGAAACCGTCCGGCGATCGCGAGAGCAGTTCGCCGAGCCCCACCGGCCGGTTCAGCCCGAGCGAGGGAGAGATGGACCGCAGCGATCCGCCCCGCGCGAGCGCCAGATTCTCCGGCACCCCGAGGCGCGGGCCGAAGACACGCTCGAAGAGCAGCTTGTCGTTGAGCAGGATGCTGTACGAGCCGTTGATCCGCTTGCACTGGAGCCGGGCGAAGTCGGAGAGGTAGTCGCCGGCGGGATGCGCACCGAGGTTGTAGAGCACCCGCGACTCGGCCAGGAACCCCCTGGACCACAGGTCGGCGCGTCCGCCGATGGGACCCGGATCGGGCAGGCGGGACGAACGCTCCTTGCCCGCGAACTCCCGGACGGACCAGAGCCAGCTCAATCCGCGGCGCGCGGCGGCGATCTGACGGCGCATGGATGTCTCCCTCTCTGTAGCGGTGCGGAGCGAGGTCAGAGCTCGCCGAGCGAGGCGAGCGCGGCGCGGGCCCGTTCGCCGCTGTGCATCGATTCCAGCTGGATCATGTACTGCAGGAAGCGGCGGGGCATGGTGCGGCCTCCGCGGCGATCGGAGAGTCTGCGGGCGACCCACAGCGCGACGTCCGGGACGCGTCGGCGGTTCCGCGCGGCCGCGTAGGCGCCGAGGGTGGCGGTGGCGCCGGCGAGTTCCGTCAGGGCCCCGGAGAACCGCGTGCCCGCGCCGACGCTCGGGTACGGGATGTGAGCCGCCTTGGGATAGGCGCGGTCGATCACCGTCGTGTGCAGCGAGCCGAAGGACAGCAAGGCACGGGCGGGGATGGAGGCGAGCAGCCGATAGAGGTCGCGGTCGAGGTACGGGACGTAGTAGTTGGCAACCGCGGCGAACACGGCGTACGGGCCGAGCGAGATCTCGCGGCGGGTCCTGTTGCGGAGGAAGAACCGTCCCACGGGGTTCGCCTCGCCCTCGCACGCGGCGAGCGCCCGCACGACGCGTTCCCTGGCCGTGTCGAGGGCGTAGTCGCCCTCGCGTCCGGCGGGCACGAACGCGGCGATGCTCGGCTCGGGCACCGAGAGCTTCCCGATGATGAGGTCGGCGAGCTGGTCGAGACGCCCCGCCTCGTACAGGCTCACGCGCTCGTCGGTGGTGTTGCGCGGATCGCTGAGGTTGTCTCCCGCGGCCCCGTCGAAGCCGTAGTCGAAGCGGCCCTCCAGTTCGGGGCGGAGCATCTCCGCCCACGTGCCCTCGTCGGAGAGCAGGTGGGCCAGGAAGTTCTTGGTCTGGTCGATCCGGACGAGCGAGGCGTAGGGGACCACCAGCCGGTGCTCGACGCCGCAGTGCTCGGCGAGGGCGCGGGCGATGGCGGGCTGTTCGTCCGGCAGTTTCGGGTACGGCCGGCAGGTGAGGGACACCCGCGGACGGACGCCCTGGCGGTGCAGTTCCAGGAGGATGTGCCGCGAGTCCCTGCCGCCGGTGAGCAGCACCGCCGTGCGGTCGGGGTCCACAACGCGCCGCCGGATCGACTCCCTGAACAGCTCGGTGTACCCCTCGATCGCCTGCTCGTGCGTGATGTCGCGCGGCGGCGTGACGGGCCAGGCCCCCGAGACCTCGACGCGCCCTTCGCGCCACCGCAAGCGCCCGTTCGGCGGCAGGACGCGGATGTGCTTGTAGGGCGTGTCCTCGTCGATGTAGAAGCCCAGACGCAGGAAGACGCCGCGGGCCTCGTGGTCGGGCTCGGGGTCGACGCCCTCGGCGAGCAGCCGGAGCAGGCTGGACGAGACGCGCACGATCGACGCGTCCTTCCGCGACTCGACGGACCAGAAGAGCGGGTAGAAGCCCAGCCGGTCGTTCCGGGCGACCAGCTCGGCCCCGTCCCACGCCCACTCGGCGAAGACGCCGTCCTCGGGGTCGCCGTCGGCGCCGAAGCCGATCCGGTGCCCGAGGCTCACGCGGTGATCGCCCCGCGCCACCGCACGCCCGTCACGCCACGCGATCTCGAGGAACCGGGTCTTCATGCAGGTCTCCGCCGACGCTCGCCCTCACCGCCGCGCACCGACCAGCTTCCGGAAGAGCGCCTCGTGCCGCGCCAGGACCGCCGTGGCGCTGAACTCCGCGACCACGCGGCGCCGCGCGGCCTCGCCCATCCTTCGCCCGAGGCCCGGATCCGCGAAGAGCATCGCCTCCAGGAGGTCGGCGATCGGAGCCGCCCCCGCTTCGGCGTCGACCAGATGCCCGTGCTCGCCCTCGACGATCAGGTCCGTCGTTCCCGAGATCCGGCTCGCGACGCTCGGCAGACCGGACGCCATCGCCTCGAGCAGGGCGTTGGGCATGCCCTCCGATCGCGAGATCAGCGCGAAGGCGTCGCCCGCCCGCAGATAGTCCTGCGGGTTCCCGACGTACCCGGTGCGGATCACGCGGGACCCATCGGCGAGCGCGGCCGCGGCCGCGGCCACCCGCTGCCCCTCGGCCTCGTCGGCGGGAGGCCCGACCAGGACGAGCTGAGCGTCCCGCCCGCGGCGTTCGAGTTCCCCGATCGCCTGCACCAGACCGCTCGGCCGCTTGCGCTCGAACAGCCCCCCCGAGAAGACGAGCGTCGGGCGGTCCGGCAGGCCCAGCCGCCGGCGGAGTCCGGCCCTCTCCTCCGCCGTGTCCGGCGGGCGGAACAACGCCGTGTCGACCCCGTTCGGGATGCGGAACACGCGGTCGGGAGAGAACCCGTACCCGAGCAGCTCCTCCTCGATCGCCTCGCTGATGGCGATCAGCCCGCCGAGCCCGGCGGCGAGGCGGCGGCGTCTGCGATACACGCCGAGCCGGCCCCAGATCGTCGGCTTGTCGGCGAGGTCGCTCCGGTGGGCGACGACCTTGACGACCGCGGGGAGCCCCGCCTCCTGCGCCCACACCGCCGGCAGCACGGTCATCATGAACGCCTGAAGCCCGTGCATCACGTCGAACTCGCCGGCGTGTTCGCGGATCCACCGCCTGGCCGCCCGGAGGAACCGCAGCTGCCCGGTGGGGCCGCTGTCGAACGGGGCGATCAGCACCGTCCGCGCGAAGACGTCGGGGAACTCCGTCTGGTCCGGACGCCCGTGAGCAAGCGTGACGCGCATCCGGTCCGGGTCGGCGTGGCGGTACATCCGGTACGCCGCCATGCCCGGACCGCCGTACCGCCCGCCGCCCCCCTGCGGAGCCCAGAGCAGGACACGGAGCGGGCCGTCGCCCGGCTGGGATGGACAGAGCGGGTTGGCACTCTCCGGCGCGAAGTTCACGGTGCTGCTCGTCCCGCCCTGCCGGCTCTCCCGCCGGCAAACCGTCCGATCGGCGCTCCGGGCCGCATCGACGAGCGAAAGGATAGCGGCGGCCGCCGCCGGCTCCCCGCACGACCGGAACCACCCGCGCGAACGCCCCCGCCGGCGGGATAGGATGCCGACCCATGGCAGCCGGATCCACCATCGACTGGACGCAGCGCAGGATCATCCTCACCGGAGGCTCCGGCTTCCTCGGCAAGCAGGTCCGACGGACGCTGATCGACCGTGGGGCCCTTCCCGAGAACATCTTTGTTCCCCGCCGCCGCGACTACGACCTGACCCGCGAGGGCGACGTCCAGCGCCTTTATCAGACGGCCTTCCCGAGCGCCAAGGCCGACGTCGTCATCCACCTCGCCGCCGAGGTGGGGGGGATCGGGGCGAACCGGGCCAACCCCGGGCGCTACTTCTTCGCCAACATGG
>CAYMFP010000060.1:0-7928 GCA_964389385.1 uncultured Phycisphaeraceae bacterium
GCCGGTGGCGGCGGAGGACCGGGACGCGGGGAACCCGAGGAACGTGCGGTGGGCGTGGCCGGTGATCGAGTGGGTGGGGATCGAGCCGCGGGCCGAGGTGCGGGCGATCGGCGACGGGCCGCGCCGCCCGGAGACGGAGCGGGCGGCGGTGGTGATCGCCGTGCGGAACGCGGGGGAGGAACGGGCCGAGGGGCTGGAGATCCGCGGGCTGGGTGAGGGGGCCGTGGGCGTGCCGGCGCTCGGGCCGGGGGAGCGGGCGGAGGTGCGGGTGGAGCTTGCGACCGACGCCCTGCCGTACGGGGGGACGCTGACGCTCGCCTCGGCGGGGGGCGAGGCGTTCGACGCCTTCCGCGTGCACGGGGAGGACGCGCACCGCGTCGCGGTGGTGGTGGACGCGGGGTCGTGGGCGGACGGGGACGAGCGGTTCGGCTCGCTCGCGCGGCGGCTGCGGAAGAGCTTCGAGGACCTGCACGAGGTCTTCGACGGTCGCGGCGTGCCCGGGACGGCCGAGGGCGGCGGGCACCCGGACCGCGAGCGGATCCCGGACCGGTTCCGGCTCGAGCACGTCGAGCTGTTCGACCCGGAGGCGGGGACGCCGGGGCTGTTCCTGGAGCACCCGGAGTTCGACCTCGTGCTCGCGGTGAACGAGGGCGGCCCGCTGTGCTGCTTCTGGCTGACGGACGACCCGGGGAAGCACTACTCGATCGGGCACAACTTCACGTCGAAGGGCGCGGACGGGGCGGTGCGGGGGATCTGGTCGCTGTGGGGGGAGCACGCGCTGTGGCACGAACTCCTGCACTACCGGGGCGTGCCGGATTACTACATGTACAAGATCGCCCCGGGGAGCCTGCCGGGGCGGACGCCGGAGGGGTGGAGCGGGTGGGGGCCGGGGGACGATGCGCGGACGGCGGCGTACGGTGCGGACGTGATGAACTCGCCGTACCGGGCGATCGAGGTGGGGCGTCTGACGGCCGCGGTGGCGGCGAGCAAGGCGGGGGTGTCGCGGATCGGGCCGTGCGAGGACCCGACGATCGAGTACGGGCACATGTGGCGGTGGCTGCCGGAGCGGGTGGAGGTGCGCGTGGTGGACGGGGAGGGGCGGACGATGGAGGGCGAGGTGCGCTGGTACCGCCCGCGGCCGGCGGGGCTGCGGGATGCGCGGCAGCAGGGGGTGGCGGAGGGGGCGGAGCCGCTGGGGCGCAGCTCGGGCGGGGCGATGGCGCTGGAGCTGACGGGCGACTACATGAACGCGTCGGGGCGGCGGCCGGAGCGGGCGCTCTGGCTGCTCGTCGTGGGGGCGCGCGGGGGGGAGGGCGGGACGGAACGGCGGTGGGGGATCCTGACGGGGCTGGAGCTGAACGAGGCGTGGGTCGACGGGGCGCGGGATCGCTACGAGGCGGTGTTCGCGTGGGAGGAGATGCGGGCGGCGGAGGATGGGGCGGAGTGAGGGCGGGCGGGGGGGCCGCGGGGGTGAAAGAGGTGCGGGAATCCGGTGCGGCGGGCGGGCCGGAATCGGACGCGGCGCGGGCTCCCGCGGGGCGGCGGAGCGGCCGGCGCGCGGAGGATCGCCATGGACGGCGGGGCTGCGGCCGAGCGCGGCGGGCGTGCGTTTCCGATCGACGAGGTGCTCGCGCGGATCGAGCGGGCGGTGGCGGAGTATCCGAAGGCCGCGCTGTTCGAGCTGGCCGAGCGGGGGTACGCGTCGGCGTTCGAGCAGCTGGTCGCGTGCATCATCTCGATCCGGACACGCGACGAGACGACGGCGCCGGCGGCGTTGCGGCTGTTCGCGGAGGCTCGGACGCCCGAGGCGGTGGCGGCGTTGAGCGAGGCGCGGATCGACCGGCTGATCGGGGACTGCACGTTCCACGAGGCGAAGGCGGGGCAGATCCGGGCGATCGCGCGGAGTGTGGTGGAGGAGCACGGCGGCACGCTGCCGTGCAGCTTCGAAGCATTGACGGCGTTCCGGGGCGTGGGGCCGAAGTGCGCGAACCTGGTGCTCGGCATCGCGTGCGACGAGCCGGGCGCGGCGACGGGGATCGGCGTGGACGTGCACGTGCACCGGGTGACGAACCGGTGGGGGTACGTCGCGGAGAGGACGCCCGAGAAGACGATGGAGGCGCTGCGGGCGAAGCTGCCGCGGGAGCACTGGGTGCGGATCAACGCGCTGCTCGTGCCGTTCGGCAAGCACGTGTGCACGGGGAAACGGCCGCGGTGCTCGGGGTGCCCGGTGCGGGACGTTTGTGCGCAGGTGGGGGTGACAGAGCACCGGTGAGGCCACGCCCGCCGTGGCACGGCGCGCCGCCCCCGCGCCTCGCTCCGCCTCGGCGGACGGGCGAGTGGGGCCGGTGGCGCCTATGGGATCGCGGGTCAGAGTTCGTTGTGGGCGTGGGCGGCGCGGTCGGTGATGCGGGTGATGGGGTTGCGGCTGAGGCGGGACTCGGACTCGAAGCCCTTCCTGATGCTCGTGTCGCCCGAGCGCGGGAGGGCGGCGTTGACGGCCGAGGCGAGGGCGGCGGAGGCGTTGGGGGCGAGTTCGTCGGCGAGGGCGGCGAGCCTGGCGTTGATGGGGAAGGTGAGGCGGGCGCGGCCCTCGCGTGCGGCGTGGACGATGCGGGCGGCGGCGCGGTCCGCGGCGACGGTCAGGCCGGGGATGGAGTCGGAGAGCTTGAACATCGCGTACTCGAGTTCGTGGTCGCCCTTGACGTCGACGTTCGGGGGCGAGCCGGTGCGCATGAGCCCGGGGTTGACGAGGGTGACGAGGATGTTCTCGCGTCGGAGTTCGCGGCGCAGGCCGTCGGTCAGGCCGACGAGGGCGTGCTTGCTGGTCGAGTAGGGGAGCAGGTGCGGGACGGCGACGAGGCCGCCGATGCTGGCGATGTTGACGACGCGGGCGGCGCCGCGCCCGGGCTCGCGGGCGCGGAAGTGGCGGCGTGCGGCGAGGGTGGTGTAGAGGGGGGCGTAGACGTGGATGGCGATGGCGGCGTCGAAGTCCTCCTCGGTCTGGGCGTCGAGCGGGCCGACCTGGATGCTGCCGGCGACGTTGAAGAGGGCATCGAGCCCGCCGAGGGACTCGGCGCTGGCGTCGACGGCGGCCTCGGCCTCGGCGCGGTTCGTGAGGTCGGCGGGGAAGTAGGTGACGAGGGGGGCGCCGCGGTCCTCGAGTTCGTCGCGGACGGTGCGGAGGTCGCTCCGGGTGCGGGCGACGAGGGCGAGGTTGGCGCCCTCATCCGCGAGGCGACGCGCGAGGGCGAGCCCGAGCCCGCGGGAGCCGCCGGTGATGAGCACGTTCTTGCCGGCGAAGGAGTACCGGGGGCGGAGGAGGGCGTCGGCCGCGATCGCGGCGGCCGCGCCCGCGGCGGCGAGGGCGAAGAGGCGTGCGGGGGTGGGCATGGCGTGCGTCCGGGGGAGGGAGGAAAGGGGAGGGAGGTGCGTGGGGGCATACGGACGGCGGACGGGCCCGGATGAGGCGTCGGGCGTTCGGGCGTGATCGGCGTGGGCGCGGCCCCCGCGAGCGGGGGACGCGGGTCAGCGGGGCGGGTCGCAGACGTTGCAGGGCTCCAAGCCCTGGGCCTTCGCCTCGGCGAGGGTGATCTCGCGCGGGTTGCGGGCCCACTCGCAGCTCGGGAGGTGGTACTTGCGGCCGTTGCGGGTGCGGACGACGGCGGGAGTGTCGCCCGGCGGCGGGGCGTCGGCGGCGTCGCGCCAGAGGCCCTTGCCGGCCGCCTGCGCCCGCTGCTGGGCGATCGCGAACGCTTCCGAGCCGGCGAACGCGTCGCGGTCGAAGAACCGGGCGTAGCCCTGGCGGACGGCCTCGAGGTTGATCCAGAGCCCGTCGGGGACGCGGTAAAGGTGCAGGCGGCGGCGGGAGAAGGGGTCCTCGGCGTCGCCCTCGGCGCGGACCCAGACGTCTTCGCCGTCCAGCAGGTTGCGGAGGAAGGCGAGGGACTCGGGGCCGAAGGGCTCGTCCGGGCGTTCGGGGTGCTCGGCCTCGGGGGCATCGACGCCGATGAGGACGACGGTGGCGCGGCGGCCGGCGGGGGTCTCGACGATCAGCGTGTCGCCGTTGAGGACGAAGTCGACGCGGGCCTTGGGGAGCGATTCGAGGCGGGGCGGGGGCCCGGCCTTCGGCATCGGCGGGGCGTCGTGCCGCGCGGGGCTTGGGGGCGGGGCCGGCGGGCGTGGTGCGTTCGTGAGGCCCGCTCCGACGATCGCGGCGGCGACCGCCGCGAGGACGCACGTCCGTCTGCTCCGACCCATGCCGCTCCCTCCTCCGGCGGCGGGCGGCCGCCGGGGGGCAATGTACTGCGCCGGAGCGCAGGAACGCCAGCCGGCGGCTCAGCCGAGGGCGACCTCGGCGACGAGGCGGTGCTCGGGGCCCTTGGGGTGCAGGACGCTGCGCATCAGGCGGACGGCGGGGACAGGGAACGGGGCGGCGGCGGGGGAATCCGGGGCGAGATCGGCGGGGAGTTCGGGGACCGCCGCGCCGGCCTTGGCGGCGCCGGTGAAGCGGCACAGGGTGAGGTGGGGGAGGTAGCCGCCGCTCTTGCGGCCGCGGCGGAGGGGCTGGGCGAGACGGGCGACGAGGCGGCGGTGGAGTTCGTGCAGCTCGGGCGGGAGGTCGGTCTCGGCGGCGACGAGGCGCGGCGCGCGGGGCGGGAGGCCGACGAGGCGCCGGGCGCGGAGTTCGAACGGGGCGAGGCCGGCGACGGCGCGGCGGAGCGTTTCGGCCGCGGGCTCGATCTCGGCGGGGGCGACGGCGCCGACGAAGTGGACGGTGATGTGGACCTGCTCCGGGGGGACGGGGCGGTGCTCGGGGAGCTGGAGCCGGGCGGCCTCGGCCGCGAGGGCGGCGACGATCTCGGGGGGCGGGTAGACGGCGACGAAGAGGCGGGCTCCGGCGCCTTCGCGGCGGCGGTGCTCGCGGCGCGAGCGATCGACGGGGTGTTCCCGCATGGGGGAGGGTATGCGGTGGCGAGCGTGGTCGAGGGGGGCGGAGGGCGCGCCGGCATTCTCCGTCTGCCATCTGTGCTTCCGCCACCTCCGCGGCCTCTCGCCGCGGCCCGTTATGCTGCGGCGATGCTCGCAGCGATCGGGGATCGTGTTTCGTCGGTGTTTCGCGCGGTCATGCCGGATCCGTTCGTGCTCGCGGTGGTGCTGACGTTCGTCGTGCTCGCCGCGGCGGTGGCGCTGACGCCGACGACGCCGGCGGAGGTCGTGCCGGTGTGGGCGGACGGGCTGTGGGGGCTGCTCGCGTTCAGCATGCAGATGGTGCTGATCCTGGTCACGGGGTACGCGCTGGCGGCGTCGGCCCCGGTGGCGTGGGCGATCGGGCGGCTGGCGGCGCTGCCGCGGGGGGCGGGCTCCGCGGCGGCGCTGGTCGCGGCGGTGGCGGGGGGGCTGGGCGCGCTGAACTGGGGGCTCGGGCTCATCGCGGGGGCGCTGCTGGCGCGCGAGGTGGGGCGGTCGCTGCACGCGCGGGGCGTGCGGGCGCACTACCCGCTGCTGGCGGCGGCGGGGTACGTGGGCCTGATGGTGTGGCACGGCGGGTTCTCGGGGTCGGCGCCGCTGTCGGTCTCGAACGCGGGGGACATCGCGCGGGTGATGCCCGAGGGGCTGCGGTTCGAGCCGATCCCGATCACGCGGACGATCCTGAGCCCGCTGAACCTGGTGGTCACGGGCGGGCTGCTGGCGCTCTCGCCGGCGGTGATGGCGATGCTGGCGCCGAGCGCCGAGCGGCGGGAGGGGATCGAGACGCACGCGCCGCATCTGATCGAGCGCCGGGCGGAGGCGCCGCCGCCGGAGCGGGGCAAGGGGTTGGTGCCGCGGGTGCTGGAGGACACGCCGGCGGTGAACTGGGCCGTCGGGGCGGTGATCGGCGTGTGGGCGTGGCTGTTCTACTTCGCTCCGGTGATGCGCGGGGAGCCGAGCGGGCTCGTGGGGCTCGGGCTCAACGAGGTGAACCTGACGATGCTGATGCTCGGGCTGCTGCTGCACCGCTCGGCGGCGAGCTATCTGGCGGCCGTCGAGGAGGCGGCTCGCGGGGCGGCGGGGATCGTGATCCAGTTCCCGCTGTACGGGGGGATCATGGCGGTGATGCACGAGAGCGGGCTGACGGCGATGCTCAGCCGCGGGATCGCCTCGGTGGCCGGCCCGGAGACGCTGCCGGCGCTGACGGCGATCGCGGCGGGGGTGGTGAACCTGTTCGTGCCGTCGGGGGGCGGGCAGTGGGCGGTGCAGGGGCCGATCGCGATCCGCAGCGCGATGGAGCTGGGGACGCCGCTGGAGCGGGTGGTGCTCGCGGTGGCGTACGGGGATCAGATCACGAACATGCTCCAGCCGTTCTGGGCGTTGCCGCTGCTGGCGGTGACGGGGGTGAAGGCGCGGGAGATCGTGGGGTACACGTGCGTGCTGATGATCTTCGCGTCGGTCTGGGTGGTGGGGTGCCTGCTGGTGCTCTGAGGGGGTGGTCGGGGGACGGGGCAGTGGGCAGGCCGGGGAGTCGGGATTCGGCAGTCGGCAATCGGGGGGAGGGGGCCGGGAACCATCCGGCGATCGTGGAAGGGGCTCTCCGCTGCCCATGGCCCGGCGCTGGCCGGGGCTTCGGCATAGCCTTGCGGTCCTATGGCCAAGGACGACGTCGGGGCGATGCCGGAGCGGATGCGGGTGCTGCTGGTGGGCAACGGGGGGCGGGAGCACGCGCTCGCCGAGGCGATCGCCAAGAGCCCGCGGTGCGAGAAGCTCTGGGCCGCCAACCCCGGGAACCCGGGGATCGACGCGCTGGCCGAGCCGGTGAACGTGCCGGCGAACACCCGCGAGATCTACCGCCTGCGGCAGTTCTGCGACGCGAACCGGGTCGACTTCGTCGTCATCGGCCCGGAGGACCCGCTGGCCGACGGGTGGGCGGACGAGCTGGCGCGGAGCGACAAGGGGGTGCGGCGGATCGTCTTCGGGCCGACGAAGAAGGCCGCCCAGATCGAGGCCGACAAGGCGTTCAGCAAGCAGCTCATGCGGGGGGCGTCGATCCCGACGGCCGAGGGGCGCGTCTTCCAGGACCCGGAGCGGGCGAAGGCCTTCCTGGAGAGCCGGGACGAGCTGTACGTCGTCAAGGCGGCGGGGTTGGCGAAGGGCAAGGGCGTGATCGTGCCGGAGACGCCGGAGGAGGCGCTGCGGGCGGTCGACGACATGATGACGCGGCGGGTCTTCGGGGAGGCGGGGCGGACGATCGTCATCGAGGAGAAGCTCTCGGGCGTCGAGGCCTCGGTGCTGGCGCTGACGGACGGGAAGAGCGTCCTCGTGCTCCCGCCGTGCCAGGACCACAAGCGGCTCCGGGACGGGGACAAGGGGCCGAACACGGGCGGCATGGGCGCGTTCTGCCCGACGTCGAGCCTCGACGGGGCGACGATGGCGACGGTGGAGCGCGAGATCCTCGTGCCGATGCTCGACGCGCTGCGGCGCGAGGAGATCGACTTCCGCGGGGTGCTCTACGCGGGGCTGATGCTCACGCACGCCGGCCCGCGGGTGCTCGAGTTCAACGCCCGCTTCGGCGACCCGGAGTGCCAGCCGCTGCTCGCGCGGCTGGAGAGCGACCTGCTCGAGCTGCTGTGGCTCACGGCCGCGGGGCGCCTCGACGAAGCCGACGTGCGGTTCCGCGACGAAGCGGCCGTGACGGTGGTCATGGCGAGCGAGAACTACCCGGAGAAGCCGAAGACCGGCGACGAGATCACGGGGCTGGAGGAGGCGTCGCGTCTGGAGGGCGTGCGCGTGCACCTCGCCGGGGCGACGGAGCGCGGCGGGGCGATCGTGACGAGCGGCGGGCGCGTGCTCGGCGTGACGGGGCTCGGGGCGACGATGGCCGAGGCGCGGGACCGCGCGTACGCCGGCGTCGACAGGATCAGGTTCCGCGGGATGCAGGTGCGGCGGGACATCGC
>CAYMFP010000060.1:8028-13002 GCA_964389385.1 uncultured Phycisphaeraceae bacterium
GCCCAGTTCACGGCCGTGGCGTCCTCCTCGCCGACGTAGCGGCGGAGGATGCCGTCGGTGAAGAGCACGGGCTGCTGCGAAGGGCCCTGGCCGTCGCCGGCCGCAAAGAAGGCGTGGACGGCGTTCCCGCCGTTCGGATCGTCGCGCGTGAGCACCGAGACGCGGGCGGTCTGGGCGAGCGCATCGGCCGGAAGGTCGGCCCGCTCGATGCGTGCGGCCGGGGAGCGCGTGAGCAGCCCGAGCAGGCGGCCGAGCCCGAGGGCGTCGGCCTCCGTGAGCGTCCGCGGCTCCGCATCGCCGGGTCGGAACAGACGCCACCCGTCGAGCGTGCGGCGGTACGTCACTACTCCACCCCCACCCCCATCCTCCCCGCCGTCGCCGCGGGCGATCACGACGCCGAGCACGTCGGCCTCCGAGACCTCCAACGCCCGCCGGCGGACGTAGGCCTCGGGCAGCGGGGTGATCGTCGAGAACCGCTCGCCGGGCACCTGCGCCACGACCGGGCCGTAGGTCCCGAGTTCGGCGTCCTCGATCGAGGCGGCGACGAACAGGGCCCGCCCCGAGACGTCGGCCTGCTCGCCGACGCGCAGCTCGCGCCGCACGGGCACGGTCTGCACCCCATCCGCCGTCGCCAGCACGCGCTCGCCCTCGATGACGATCGTCCCCAAGGGCTCGACGAGCCCGTACGAAGGGTCGCTCGGCGAGGCGTCGTCGCGGAAACGGTCGGCGCGCAGGTCGGCGAGGTCCTTGAGCAGCGCCTCGACGACCGGCCCCTCGGCCGGGGCGCGGATCGGCTCGGCGATCGCCCAGCGTCCGCGCGGCCCGCGTTCGAGGACGAGCCGGTTCCGCCCCGTGTCGATCGCGACGCGGCGGGGGCGTTCTTCGGCGCCGGGCATGAGGCGGGCGTCGCGCCACGCCAGCAGCGGGGTGTCGACGAACAGGTCCGCGAGCGAGGCCGGAGCGGCGGCGACGGCCTCGCCCGAGCCGGTCGAGATCCTCGCCGCGGCCTGCCCGCCGGGGAGACGCTGCCCGAGTTCGAGCACCCGCTCCCCCGCGCCGCGCGTGCGGACGGCGAGGCGGGTCGTCGGATCCGCGAGCGTCAGCCCCTCCATGGGGCGGAAGGGCGTCGTCGCGAGGATGCGCAGCGCCGAGCGGGCCCGGACGTCCTCCACCGGCCAGCGGAGCACGTCGGGGCCCCAGGTCAGGGTCCACGGCCCGCCGGGGGCGAGCGGCGTGCGTTCGAGGTGCTCCGGGGCGCCGTCGGCCGGCGCGCGCACGATGGCGGTCGCTTCGGCCGGGTCGAGTTCGAGCGAGAGCGCCGCGGGCGCCTCGCGCGACGCGGCCGGGGAAGCCCGGCGGAGGTCGAGGCGGTGGACGGCGAAGGCGACGCCGCAGAGGATGAGCGCGGCGACGACCCATCCGAGCACGTACGGCAGCGTGAGGGCCGGGCGGAGATGCGCGGCGCCACGGGCGGAGACTGGCATGCGCCCGATGCTAGGGGCGGCGGCGCTCGCGGCGTGCGGCGGTGCTTGCCGATGAGGTTCCACGATGCGTGAGCGGCCCCTGGTCGGCGTGACGGCGGATCTGATCGATCGGAACGGTCGCCCGACGGCCGCGTGCGCCGCGGCCTACCTGGATCGGGTGCGCGAGGCGGGGGGGCTGCCGGTGGTGCTCGCGCCGCCGCTGGAGGCGGACGACGCGGAGGCCGCGGAGATCGCCCGTTCTTGGGCGCGGCGCTGCGACGCGTTCGTTCTCACCGGAGGCGACGACCCGATCATGGAGGCGTTCGGGGAGCCGACGCACCCGAAGGCGGCGAAGGTGCACCCGGCGCGGCAGCGCGCGGAGGTGGCGTTGCTGCGCGAGCTGGAGGAAACGCACCCCGGCAAGCCCGTGCTCGGCATCTGCCTGGGCATGCAGATGATGTCGCTCCTCGCCGGTGGGCGGCTCGACCAGCACATGCCGGAGACGACGCCGACGCACGGACGGCACTGGGGCGCCGAGCACGCGGTGCGATGGACGGAACGGAGCGGCGGGGCGTCGCGATGGGCGGGCGCCGGCGAGGCCGTGGTGCACTCGCGGCACCGGCAGGCGGTGACGGAGGGCGGGCGCCTCGCGGTGGCGGCGGTGGCGGACGACGGCGTGATCGAGGCCGTCGTCGATCGCGAACGCCGGTTCTATCTCGGCGTGCAGTGGCATCCGGAGCGGACGAACGAGCCCCGCGCGGGGCAGGATCTGTTCCGTGCGCTGCTGGAGGCGGTCGCGGGCTGAGCGGTGATCATCTCCACCCTCGGGGGGGTGGGTTCCCTACGGCGTTCGGATGGCGTATCCTCTGCGGCTACGTCCGGCGTGCTGCACCGCGGTGCGCCCTCTCCGTCTCTCGATTGCCCGGGCGATCCGGGCCGATCCGTCCGGAGCCGAGCTTCATGAACAAGTCGGTTCACCTGTCGGTGCCGGACGTTCCGCTGGAGCGGGACGTGTATCTCCGGGCGTCCGTGACTGAGTTATCGGGCGTAGTGGGGGGCGTGACGGGGTTCGGGGAGGCGTCGGGGTTCGTCGGCGTCGCCGAGAGAGACGCCGACGCGGCGGGGTGCGTGTGCGTCCGGATGTAGGGCGAGGAGCGGCGATGTCGGAGGGCATGCTGGATGCTTTGTCCGCGGTCCTGCGGGGCCCGGTCTTCGCCGTCGACGGCGAGGGACGCGTGCGCGACGCCAACGGCGAGGCGTGCTCGCTGCTCGGGGCGCGGCGGGAGGAACTGCTCGGGCGTCCGCTGGCGTCGTTCGTCGCGGACGGGCCGGAGGCGCTCGATGCGCAGCTCCGGGCGTGGCGGCGGAGCCGGGAGACGCTGCGCGGGGCGCTCTCGTGGCGTTGCGCGGACGGGCGGATCGTGCGGACGGCCTGCGAGGGCGGGGCGACGCCGGACGGCGTCGCGCTGATCCGCTGCGGGGAGCGGCTCGTGCCGGAGCAAGGATTTGCGGCGCCGAGCGGGCCGCGCGAGTGGCTCGGCGTGGTGCTGCGGAGCATCGCGGACGCGGTGATCGCGACGGACGCGGAGGCGCGGGTCGTGTTCATGAACCCCGCCGCCGAGAGGCTGACGGGCTGGTCCGCGGAGGAGGCGTCCGGGCGCCCGATCGGCGAGGTGTTCGACATCCGCGGCGCGGAGACGCGCGAGCCGGTGGAGAGCCCGGCCGTGCGGGCGCTGCGCGGGGACGCCGCGGCGGAATCCGCGGGCCGCGCGGCGCTGCGCCGGCGCGACGGGACGGAGCTTCCGATCGAGGCCGGCGGGGCGGCGGTCCGCCGGGAGGGAGGCGATGTCGGGGGGGCGGTGCTCGTCTTCCGCGGCGTCACCGAGTGCGCGGCGGAGCTGGCGGCGACGCACGAGCGTCTGCGGGCGACGGAGCGGATGGCCTCGCTGGGGACGCTCTCGGCGGGTCTGGGGCACGACATCGGCAACCTGCTGATGCCGATGAACGCGCGGCTCAGGGCGCTCGGCCGGCTCGACCTGCCGCCCGGCGCGGCGGAGCACCTGGCGGTGATCGCGGAGTGCACGGAGTACCTCCGCAAGCTGACCGGCGGGCTGCGGCTGCTCGCGCAGGACCCGAACCGCCGCACGCCGGGCGAGCGGACGCCGCTGGCGTCGTGGTGGGGCGAGATCGAGCCGCTGCTCCGCAACGTGCTCCCGAGGTCGGCGCAGCTGCGGTGTCTGCCGCTGGACCCGGACCTGTCGGTGGGCATGAGCCGCCCGGCGCTGACGCAGGCGGTGTTCAACATCGTGCAGAACGCGGGCGAGGTCCTGCGCGGGCGGGCGGACGGCGCCGTGGAGATCGAGGCGACGCGCGGCGAGGGGGGGAGCGTCGTGCTGCGGATCTCGGACAACGGGCCGGGGATGCCGGAGGACGTGCGCCACCGGTGCCTCGAGCCGTTCTTCACGACGAAGCCGCGGGAGTTCGCCACGGGGCTCGGGCTGGCGCTCGTGCACGGGGTGGTGGGGAGCGTGGGCGGGCGCGTGGAGATCGAATCCGAGCCGCAGCGCGGGACCTGCTTCCGCCTCACGCTCCCCTCGGGAGACCGGCGGGAGGAACCGCGCCCCGCGGCGGAGCCGGTGGCGCTCGTCTCCGTGCAGGACGCCCGCCTGCGGGCGCTGACGCGTGCGGCGCTGGCGCCCCTGGGCTGGCGCGTCCGCGAGGAGGAGCCGGCGGGCTCGGACGCGGATGCACGCCTCTGGATCACCTGGCGGGAGCCCCCGCCCGAGGCGCTGTCGGACTTCCTGCGGGGCGGGGCGGAGCGGCGGGTCGTGGTCGTCGGGGCGGACGCGCCGCGGGTGAAGGCGGCCCATGCGGCCGCGGAGCCCGACGGGGGCGGCGTGGCCGTGCGGGCGGCGCCGGGCGGAACCGTGCTGCGCCTCGGCACGGACATGGGCACGTCGGAACTGCGCCGGCGCCTGCGCGAGGCGGCGGGCGCGGCCGCGGGCGGAGGGCCAGACGGTGCCCCCTGACGCCATCCGGGTCCTGTGCGTGGACGACAACCGGCTGGTGGGCGAAGCGCTCGCCGTGCACGTCGCCCACCAGCCGGGCCTGCGCTGGCAGGGGCAGCTGCACAGCGCGGACGAACTCGTGCGGCGGGCGTCGGAGCTGCACCCGGACGTGGTGCTCCTCGACGTCGACATGCCGGGGATGAGCCCCTTCGACGCGATCCGCGAGCTGGCGTCGAAGGCGCCCGAGATCCGCGTGCTCATGCTGAGCGGGCACATCCGCCGCCCGCTGGTGGAGGCGGCGATGGACGCGGGGGCGTGGGGATACCTGAGCAAGGACTCGGGGGCGGAGGCGGTGACGGAGGCCGTGCGGCGCGTCTGGGCGGACGAGGTCGTCCTCTGCCCGCAGGTGGAGGCGGTGCTGGACGGCTGAGCGGCGCGCGAGGACGGCGGAGAGAAGGAGGGGGGTGGGGTGGGGTCAGGCGGCGGCGAGGGAGTCGCGGATG
>CAYMFP010000061.1:0-12914 GCA_964389385.1 uncultured Phycisphaeraceae bacterium
ACCCCCACCCCCGCCCCCGTCCGCGACGCCTCCTCCCTCGACGCCGAACTCGAACGCCTGGGCCTCGCCGGCGCGATCGTCATCGAAACGCTCGACGGCTCCGGCCGCTGGACCGGACACACCGGCGGGCCCGGGCTCGACGCCCCCTCCGTCCCGGCCTCGACCTTCAAGATCCTCAACACGCTGATCGCCCTCGAAACCGGCGTCGCCAGGCCCGACACGCCCTTCCCGTGGGACGGCGTCGAACGCTTCGTCCCCGCCTGGAACCAGGACCTCACGCTCCGCG
Organism: uncultured Phycisphaeraceae bacterium; assembly: GCA_964389385.1. GTDB lineage: Bacteria > Planctomycetota > Phycisphaerae > Phycisphaerales > UBA1924 > CAYMFP01. Next base: position 287 of record CAYMFP010000061.1, read on the forward strand.
AGGCCTTCCGCGTCTCGGCCGTGCCGGTCTACCAGGAGATCGCCCGCCGCATCGGGCACGACCGCATGGCGCACTGGGTCCGCGCGGCCGGGTACGGCAACGCCGCCATCGGCGACGAAACCGGCATCGACCGCTTCTGGCTCGACGGCCCGCTCGCCGTCACGCCCGAGCAGCAGATCGACTTCCTCCGCCGCCTGCTGACCGACGACCACCCGTTCTCGAACGAAACGATCGCCGCGCTCCGCGAGATCATGGTCGTGGAGTCGACGGACGCCTGGACGCTGCGCGCCAAGACCGGCTGGGACGACCAGGGCGCCCGCGGCTGGTACGTCGGCTTCCTCGAACGCGGCTCGGACGCCGCGGAAACCTGGCTCTTCGCCCTGCGGATCGACATGCCCGACGCCGGGCTCGCCCCGCGCCGGCACGAGCTGGCGATGGCGTGCCTGCGCCGCGTCGGCGCCGTCCCGCCCCCGCGCTGACGCCCGCCCCGCAACCGGCGCGCAGCCCCCCGCGAATGCCCCGCCGGTCCGCAACCTCTCACGGCCCCGGCCAGAAGACGCTCCGCATGAACTCGAAAGACCTGCTCCAGGACGCGGCCGCGGGGGCCGCCGCCGGGTTCGCGGCCACCGTCCCCATGACGGCGACGATGATCGCCGGGCACTACGCCCTGCCCGACCGCGAGCGGTACCCGCTCGAGCCGCGCCTGCTCGTCGAGGCGAGCCCGGTGCCGACGGACGCCCCGAAGGGACAGAGCCCGTCGCTGCGGGGCATCTCGATCCCGGCGCACTTCGGGTTCGGCGCGGCCGCGGGAGCGCTGTACCCGGCGTTCCGCGCGGCGTTGCCGCGGGAGACGCCTCCCGCGGCCGCGGGCGTCGCGTACGGGCTGCTCGTCTGGGGCGTGAGCTACGCCGGGTGGATCCCGGCGGTGGGCCTGCTGCCCCCGCCGAACCGGCACCCCGCCCGCCGCGTGGCCCTGATCGTCGCGGCGCACGCGGTCTTCGGCGCGGCCCTCGGCTTGGCGACCGACCGCCTGTCGCGCCGGCGCTGACCGGGGCCGCGGCGGGCGCCCGGAGCGGTCGGGGCCGGGCGGTCCCTACCCTTCCGCATGGCGGAGGAAATGTCCATCCGGGTGAACTTCGCCCGCCCGATCCCCATCTTCCCGCTGGAGACGCCGGCGCTGCTGCCGCAGCAGGTGCTGCCGCTGCACATCTTCGAGCCGCGGTACCGGCAGATGGTGGACCGGGCGCTGGACGGGGCGGGGCAGATCGCGATGGCGGTCTTCGACGGGGAGCGGTGGAAGACGGAGTACGCCGGCAACCCGCCGGTGAAGCCGGCGGTCTGCATCGGGCAGATCGTGCGGCACGAGCGGCTGGCGGACGGGCGGTACAACATCCTGCTCCAAGGGGTGTGCCGGGCGCGGATCGCCGAGGAGTTCCTCCCCGATCCGGAGGATCCGAGCGAGGAGGAGCCGCGGCTCTACCGGGAGGCGATCCTGGAACCGGTGGGGATCGACGACGGGGACCCGGACCGGCTGGAATCCATGCGCCGGTGGGTGGAGGACCTGCTGACGGAGGGTCCGCTGCGGCGGCTGACGGTGGCCGAGCAGGTCCTGAAATACGTCCAGGAGGATGACATCCCGTCCGGGGCGCTGCTGGAACTCGTGTCGTTCGCCCTGCTCACCGATGACCGGACGCGGTACAGCCTGCTGAGCGAGGGCAATACGGACAAGCGGTTGGACATTGTCCGTTCGGGGCTGGAGAGCCTGTCGCGGCTGATCCGGCAGGCCGAGTCGCAGCACCCGGAGGAATGGCCGAAGGGCATGAGCTGGAACTGAGGGGCATCGAGGCATCACAGGGACACCCCACCCCACCCCCCTGCCTCATCCCACCCCCGCGGCCGCTGGAACAACCGCACCTCCGTGCCGAGTTCACCGTACGGAGGGAGACCCCGCCGGGGACCTGCCTCCCCGACCTGGAGGGCACGACCATGAGCAAGACCACCCGCAACCGCCTGATCCCGCATTCCGGCCGCGGCGCCGCCCGGATCGCGGCCGTCGTTCTCGCCGCCGCGGCGATGACGGGCGTCGGCTGCCGCAACGCGGCGACCGGGGGCGCCGTGGGCGCCGGGGCCGGGGCGCTCGCGGGGCTGGGGATCGGCTCGCTGACCGGCTCGGCCGGGAAGGGCGCGGCGATCGGCGCGATCGCCGGCGGCATCGGCGGCGCGATCATCGGCGACCAGAACAAGAAGGCGGACGAGCGGGCGGGGTACGACCGCCGGACCAACCGCAGCCGCTACGATTACTGAGCTTCCGCCCTTCCGCGGACGTGTGGACAGCCCGGCGCTTCGCCGGGCTGTTTTTGTTCCTGGAGCGGCGAGAGGGGGTGGGGTGGGGCGAAGCGGAGCGGGGGTCAGGCCGGGGCGGGTCCGGAGGCTTCGGCGGCGGCCTCGCGGGCGGCCTCGGCGAGGCGCTGGTGGAGCTTCTCGTGCTCGGGGAGGGTGTCGAGCCAGCCGAGGAGGCGGCGGACGCGGTCGGCCGGGGGGAGGCCCTTGGCGCCCTTGATGGCGGCGTCGCCGATGGCCTCGGCGGCGGCCTCGAACCACTCGACGCTCGGGAGGGCGCCCTCGGCCCAGTCCTCGGGCGGCGCGGCGAGCTTGTGCGGGCCGCGGTCGGGGATGCCGGAGAGGACCCAGCCCTCCGGCTGAATCTCCGCGACGCGGAGGAGGAAGGCGGGGCGCCCCTCGCGGTCGAGGCGGTCGCGGATGGCGACGGCCTCGTGCTCCGGGAGTTCGGGCATGCAGAGGGCGAGCCCTTCGCCGGCGGGGTCCGCCGGATCGCGGAGGACGCGGACGGCGCCGGCGTGTCCGGCGTCGACGGCGAGCTGGCGGATCTGGCGGCGGGCTTCCTGGAGGGGGAGGCAGATGCGGGCGACGCGGTCCCAGTCCTGCTCGGCGAGGGCGGCGTCGAGGGCGCCGCGGGCGAGGCGGGCGGCCTCGAAGTACCGGGTCTCGTAGAGGGCCCGGCTGGCCTGTTCCATGGCTTCGTCGATCTCGGCCGCGGGCACGGGAGCCTCCTAGGCGATGCGGGCGACGCGCTCGGCGTAGGCCTCGAGGAGCGAGCGCCAGCGGTCGGCCTGCTCGGGCATTTCGTAGGCGAGGACGTCGCCGGCGTCGGCCCAGTCGTCGCGTTGGAACGCGGCGCGGATCTCGCCGAGCTTCTCGGCGAGGTCGTCGACGAGGCGCTGGCCCTTCTCGCCGTTGGGGAGATCGATCTCGGCGGCGCCGAGGCCGCAGAGCTGCTGGCTCTTGTCGAGGACGTCGCGGACGAGGGCCCAGCCCTCGAGGACGCGGCGGAGGGGTTCGACGGCGTCGGCGCGGCGTCCGGTCTGGATGGCGCGTGCGGCCTCGGCCTGGTCGCGTTTGACCTGGTCGAGGCTCTCGGCGGCGTCGAGGACGGTGACGCGGATGAACGGGCCGGGGGGGGTGCTGGTGAAGCGCAGCTCCTGGTAGCCGGCGGCGTCGTGCGGGGGGTTGCCGAGGACGTCGTCGTCGAGGGGGGCGCCGTCGGCGAGGGCCTCGATGATGATGCGCCCGGCGGCCTCGCTGCGGGAGCGTGCGGCGTCGATCGCGCCGGCGACGGTCGGGGGCGAGACGTCGATCTGTTCACCGTCGAGGAAGACGCGCATGGGGAGGGAGTCTACGGGGCCGGCCGTCGCGGGGGCGGGCGGGTTGGGGGAGGGCGGGGCGATCGCACGCTCCGGGGCCGGTTCGCGCGCCGGAGCATGCGATCGTCCTGTGGGTGCGGGAAGGCCGCGGGGGCCCGGGAGGGGCGCGGTCAGTCGGTGCGGGCGCCGGCGGGCTGGGCGGCGACTTCGGCCTCGGCGCGGGCGTCGGCGTTCTGCGCGGGGTCGAGCGTGCGGGGGGTCTCGCCGCGGAGGCGGGCCTTGTGCTTGTGGATGAGCTTGAGGTTGCGGGCGTAGATGACGATGCCGGTGGACTGTCCGAGGACGCCGACGAAGTCGACGCGCCAGACGAAGTAGAGGAAGAGGCAGAGCCCGCCGCCGAGGCTGAGCCACCAGAAGGCCTCGGGGACGACGCTCTCGCGCTTGTGCTCGCTGACGACCCACTGGACGAGCATGCGCCCGAAGAAGGCGATCTGTCCGGCGAGGCCGACGGCGATCCAGCCGAAGGTGCCCCAGCCGCTGATGTTGAAGAAGCCGAGGAGGGTGCGTTCGAAGGGCGGGCGCGCCTCCCACTGCGCGACCTGCCGGCCGAGCTGCTCGGCGAAGGTGGCCTCGTCCAGCCAGCCGCGCTCGGCGAGGCCGGCGCCGTTCAGGACCCGGAACTCGAAGTGCCCCGGCCGGTCCGGGCTCGGCCGCTTCTCGACGTGGATCAGGTTGCCGCCGACGGAGACGCTGAAGTCGTGCCCGTCGCGCGAGAGCGACGGGTACAGCACGAGCCAGATGCCGACGAACAGCGTCGCCAGCATGGCGATGATCGGGCCCTTCTTCACGCGAGGTCTCCGGAGGAGGGCGGCCCCCTCGCCCTTCCACCGGGCAAGAGTAGGCCTGAGAGGGGAATGAGCGGTGGGCGGCGGACGGTCGGGCGGGGCGGGGGTGAGGTGCGATGAGGGTGGGGTGGGGGGGGGAGGGGCTCGCGTCGTTACGCGCCGGTGACTTCTTCGGCGTCGACGGGGCGTCGGCGGGCGGCCATCCAGCGGACGGCGAAGCAGTCGATCAGTCCGGGGATGGCCCGGGAGGCGATGCCGAACTGCCCGTACTTGGTTTCGCCGGCGGCGCGCGGGCGGTGGTTGACGCGCATCTCGACGACCTTGTACCCCAGATTCCGGGCGGTGACGGGGATGAAGCGGTGCATGCCCCGGAACTCGAGGGGGAGGGCGAGGGCGATCTCGCGCTTCATGACGCGGAGGGAGCAGCCGGTGTCGCGGATGGAGTCGCCGAGGATCATGCGGCGGAAGGCGCGGCCGACCTCGCTGGCGCGGCGCTTGACCCAGTTGTCCTTGCGGGCGTGGGAGCGGTCGCCCTGGACGAAGTCGGCGTTCTCGCGCTCGAGGAGTTCGAGCATGCGGGGGATGTCGGCGGGGTCGTTCTGGAGGTCGGCGTCGAGGACGGCGATGAGGCGGCCGCGGGCGGCGCGGAAGCCGGCGTGGAAGGCCGCGGACTGGCCGTTGCCGCGGCCGGGGGGCGTGCGGGTCATGGCGACGCAGCGGAGCCAGGGCCGGGGGTGATCGGGGTCGTGGATGAGTTCGAGGATGCGGCGGCGGGTGGCGTCGGTGGAGCCGTCATCGACCAGGATGAACTCGAACCCCACCCCACCCCACTCACCCACCCCTGCCGCCGGGCCCGGCCCGCGCGCGGCGAGCGGAGCGAGGGCGCGTTCGACCTCGTCCACCAGGGGGCGGATGTTGTCCTCCTCGTTGTGCGCGGGGGCGACGACGGAGAGGGGGAGGGCGGGGGCGTCCGGGGGAGACATGAGAGGGGACGGTAGGCGGAGGCCGTCGCGGTGAGGCCGGAGGGACGGGGAGAGTCCTGGGCCGCGGGAGGAGCCGCGATGGGAAGGATGTTCCCGGGCGGCGTTCGGGATGCGGGGGCGGGCGGGGCGTATCGTGGGCCGCGATCCGGCCGCGTCGCCGGACGGCTGCACTGCACGAGGAGAAGGCACATGGCTCAGATCGACACCATCACGCTGGCGGAGGCTCGCCGGGTCATCGAGGCGGGGGAGGCGAAGGCGGCGGAGATCGGGCAGCCGATGAACATCGCCGTCGCGGACGCGGGGGGGAATCTGGTCGCGCACGTGCGGATGGACGGGGCGTGGATCGGGAGCGTGGACATCTCGATCAACAAGGCGTTCACGGCGCGGGCGTTCGACATCTCGACGAAGGACCTGGCGGCGCACGCGCAGTCGGGCGGGCAGTTCTTCGGGATCCACGCCTCGAACGGCGGGCGGATCATGGTCTTCGCCGGCGGGATCCCGCTGAAGCGAGGCGGGAAGGTGGTCGGGGCGGTGGGCGTGAGCGGGGGGAGCGGGGAGCAGGACCACGCGGTGGCGGAGGCGGCCGCGGCGGCGCTCTGACGGCGCCGGGGTGGGGGTGTTCGCGGGGGGCGTGGACGTTCGCGCGGGGGCGTCGCGGCGGGAGCAGCCGCTCGCGTTCGCGCGTGCTCACGGGGCGGGCGGGGGTTCCGGGACGAGGCGGGAGATGCGCGCGGCCCAGGGGTGGTCCGGGCCGATGGAGCGGCCCCAGCCGTCGGCGGCGGCGCGGAGGACCTCGTCGGCCTCGGCGTGCCGCCCCATGCGGCGGAGGAGCAGGCCGATCTCCTCGCGGATCATGAGCGTGAGCGCGTGGTCCTCGCCGAGGCGTTCGATGCTGGCCTGCAGGACGCGTTCGAGCGTCTCGCGCCCGCGGTCGCGCGCGAGCTGGCCGGGCTGGCGCGCCTGCACGGCGCCGAGCCAGAGTTCCTGCCAGGCGAGGGCGTCGGGGTCGGCGCCGGGGTCGTTGCGGAGGATGGCGAGGGCGTCGGTGAAGAAGTTCTCGGCCTCCTCGTAGTTGCCCTGGCGGGCGGCGGCGCGGCCGAGGACGGCGTTGTCGACGCCGCGGGCCGACTCGGGCGAGGGGAAGCCGAGCATGGCGGCGTTGAGCGGGCCGTCGGCCCCGAGGCCGGCGGAGCGGCGGAGGGCGTCGTCGAGGACGGCGGCGAGGGCCTGGCTGGCGGCCTCGGCGTCGGCGGCGCGGCGGGCGTAGGCGTCGCGCTCGGCGAGGGCTCCGGCGACGCCGAAGAGGGAGATGGCGGCGCCGGCGCCCAGGGCGGCGACGACGGCCGATCCGGCGACGACGGGCCCGCGCCGGCGGACGACGAGCTTGCGGACCTTGTAGATCGTGCTGGGGCGCCCGGCGGTGACGGGCTCCTTGGCGAGGTGCTTGCGGAGGTCGTCGCTGAAGGCGGCGACGGTCTCGTAGCGGCGGGTGCGGTCCTTCTCCAGGGCCCGCATGACGATCCAGTCGAGCTCGCCGTGGACGGCCTTGACGAGCCGTCGCAGGGCGGCGCGCTGCTCGGGCTCGGCGGACTCGGCGCGGGAGGCGAGGCGGACGCTGGGCTTGTCGGCGACGTCCTCGCGGATGATGCGCTGGATCTCGACCTGGGAGGAGGATCGGAGCCGCTCGCCGCCGAAGGGGGTCGTGCCGGTGATGAGCTCGTAGAGCACGACGCCGAGGGAGTAGACGTCGGAGCGGGTGTCGACGTCGATGCCGGTGTTCTCGGCCTGCTCGGGGCTCATGTACTCGGGCGTGCCGAGGAGCTGGCCGTGCTGGGTGTAGAGGGTCTTCTCGGTGAGCCGGGTGGTGGTCGCCTTGGCGATGCCGAAGTCGATGACCTTCGGCGTGGGGCGGTAGTCCTGCATCATCACGAGGATGTTGCTGGGCTTGAGGTCGCGGTGGATGACGCCCTTGGTGTGGGCGTGCTGGACCGCGTCGCAGACGAGGCGGAAGAGGCGGATGCGCTCGCTGAGCGTGACGCGTTCGCGCTCGCAGTACTCGGTGATGGGCACGCCCTTGACGAGCTCCATCACGAAGAACGGGCGTCCGTGCTCGGTCGCCCCCGCGTCGAGCACGCGCGCGATGTGCGGGTGGTCCATCAGGGCGAGGGCCTGCCGCTCGGCCTCGAAGCGGGCGAGGATCTGCTTGGAGTCCATCCCCGGCTTGAGGATCTTCATCGCGACGCGGCGGCGGACCGGCTCGAGCTGCTCGGCCTCCCAGACGGTGCCGAAGCCGCCCTCGCCGAGTTCGCGCAGCAGGTGGTAGCGCCCGACCTGGGAGCCCGGGCGCTCTTGGTGCGGCTGGATCTGCGTCACGGGTTCCGCGAGACCGAAGCTGTAGGGCTCGGCCTGCGTCGGCTGGTCGCTCATCACGCTCGCCCCTCCTCCACATCCCCGCCCGGCGCCGGCCGGCGTCGGGCCTCCGCGGGCCCCCCCGCGGTCACTGGTTGATTGTTGGCCGCATCCGGTGCCCCCGCTGCTTGTAGGCGTTGAGGGCGCTCTCGCCGTCGGTCCACTCGCGGGTGGAGAAGACGAGCTTGGTTTCGCCGGCGAGGATCTCGTCCTCGTCGCGCAGCTCGATCTCGACCAGGACCTCGCGTCCGTTGACCCGGGTGCCGTTGGCGCTCTTGAGGTCGGTGAGGAGGTAGCGGTCGCGGTCGGGGTCGTAGCGGATCTGGAAGTGCTTCCGGGAGACAAGGTTATCGACCAGCTGCAGGGGCACCTGCTCGCTGCGCCCGACGACGGTGGTCCTTCGCCCGAGGGGGTAGTACTTGCCCTCCTCCGGGCCGCTGACGATCAGGAGATTGCCCATGCTCCGCTCCCTCGGGCGATTGCCCGGGAGAAGCATACCCCATCCTCCCCGGCGTGTGGGGGTGATCTGCCGAGGAAAGACGGTTCTCGGGCCGGCCCACGCGGCGCGTCCGTCCGGCGGAGAGCGCACGAGACAGGACCCCGCCCCGCGGCGGGCGTGCCGGAAGCGCGCTCGCTCCGGCCCGATAGCGGCGGCGGGCGATCGCCGGGGTCAGCACCCCTCGCGGAACGCGCCGAGGAAGGCGAGCAGGTCGGTCACGTCGGTCACGCCATCGCCGGTCACGTCGGCGTCGCCGCTCCGGAAGGCGCCGAGATAGCCGAGCAGATCGTTCACGGTGGCGGCGCCGTCGCCGTCGTAGTCGGCGGGGCAGTCGGAGACGAGGGTGACCGTCAGCACGGTGTCCGGGGAGATGATGTCGCAAGGGTCGCAGTCGCCCGGAGCGAACCGGAACGTCAGCGGCGAACCGTCCGTCAGGGTTGCGGACAAGACCCCCTTCCGCTGCGAGATGACGAACGGCTCACCCGGCACGAGCCCTTCGATGGCGGCGCCGTTGATCGCGAACGCCGTGCCGCGCATATGGATCTCGCTCTTCCAACCGGTGTAGAGGCCGTGACCGATCTCGCCGCCGGAGATGTTGAGTTTCGCGAACTGCCCCAGGGTGAAGAACTCGCCCAGCCTGCCACCGGACACGTTGACGACGGCGCCCGTGTTGGCGACGGACTGGCTGCCGATCTCGCCGCCCGACAGATTGATCGTGCTGCCCCAGTAGGCGTTCATGCGTTCCCCCACGCGGCCGCCGGAGATGTTGACGGTGCTCCCGTAGAACGCGCTGGCAGGGCCGATCGAACCGCCGGACACGTCGACTTCGCTGGAATAGGCCTCGAAGACGCTCCCGACGCTGCCGCCGGAGATGGCGACGTCGGAGAAGGCCGCCTCGAGACCTTCGCCGACGGAGGCGTTCTCGGTCACTGCCAGAGACGCCGCGGCGACGGCGAAGCCGTCGCGCAGGGAAGCGGTTCCGGCGAGGGTGAGGGACTGCCCCGGCCGCAGCCCGCCGGCCGGGCCCGAGCCCTCCGTGAACGTCATCGGCTGCGTGTCCAGGGGCGGGAGTTCGGCGGCGAGCAGCGTCGGCACGGCGAGGATGTCGCGCGTGTTGCTTCCATACGAACCGAGGTTGGCGAAGACGAAGACGCTGCCGTCGGCGAGCGTCCCGGTGAACACGCCGCCCAGAGGCTCCCCGCTCAGCGAGGAAACCGGAACGCCGTCGAGCATGAACTCCCCGCCGGAGATCGTGGTCGCTCCGCTGGACTGGAACCTTCGGCCGAAGGTGCCGCCGGAGATCGTGACCGCGCCGCTGGCCGAGAAGAAGGGGCCGATCGTGCCGCCGGAGATATCGATCAGACTGCCCTCGTAGGCCGTGAAGGACGAACCGATCCGGCCGCCGGAGATGCTCAAGGTCGTCTCCGGATGCGCCTGGGCGTTGTCGCCGACGGCGCCGCCCGAGATCGAGACGGAAGAGCCCTGCCTCGCGCGGAAGCCGGCGCCGATGCTTCCGCCGGAGACCTCGAGCACCGTTCCCGAGTACACCGTGAAATCGTTGCCCACGACGCCGCCCGAGATGCGCACGTCGCTGAACGCGGCCTCCAGTCCTCGGCCCACGAACCCACCCTCGATGTTCAGTGTCGCGCCCACGACGCCGAAGTGCTCCCGAAGCACGGCCGTGCCGCCGATCGTGAGGGTCTGCCCCTCACGCAGGCCCGCGGGGCCGGCTCCGTCGACGATCACCATCGGCGTGGCGTCGGCCGGGGGGAGGGCCACGGGCACGAGTTCCAGGCCGCCGGGCCCGATCTCGTCGTCGCCAACGAACGGCCTCGTCCGCTGCCCGGAGAGGATGACGACCCCTCCGTCCGCCAGCGTGCCCGTGAACACGTGCTCGCCGAGCCCCGCGGGGAGTGCGACGACGGGGACCCCGTCGAGCTTGAACTCTCCCCCGAGGAACAGGACGCCGCCGAACGCCTTGAAGCGTCCGAAAGCGCCGCCCGAGATCGCGGAGTCTCCTCCCGAGAGTTCGAGCCGCCCGACGGCGCCGGCGACGAGTTCGACGTCGCCGCTCGACAACAGGGAATCGATCGTTCCGCCCGACACGACGGCCGAGGCGTTGTCGCGCACCCGGACCTGCCAAGCGTACCCCCCGGAGAAGTTCAGCCGCGAGCCGTGCTCGAGTTCGATCGTGGTGGCGGAGCCGCCTTCCACGTTCACCTCGCTCGCGTCGAACGCCTGGAAGTACCTCCCGACGCTGCCGTCGAACAGGTTCAGGACGCCGCCGGAATACAGATTGAAGTGCTCACCCACGGTCCCGCCGAGCACGTTGACGACGGCGTCGGAGACGTGCGACGGCCCGGACGAACCGGAGGCGAACGCGCTCCCGGAGTACAGGTTGACCGTCGAGCCCCCGAAGCCGAAGCCGGGCCCGTAGTGCACCGCCGGGCCGATGACGCCGCCCGCGTTGATCTCGAACGTCGTGGCCGGTTCCAGAGCGAAAACCTGCTCGCCAAAGAGGCCGGCCTCGAGTTCGGCCTGCGTCAGGACCTCCCCGTCGTTGACCTCGACCACCGTCTGGGCGGACGCGGAGGGGGCGAGACCGGCTGCGGCGGCCAGAGCGAGCGCGGAGCGGGCAAGACAATTCTGCATTCCCAACCTTTCGGACCAACGGATCCAGTTCCAGGGCGGGCAGTAGAGCCGTTGACGCGGACGGTGTCAACCGATGGGCCCCGGATTAGGGCAGAGCCAGGTCTGATAACTTAATCACGATCGCCGTTCCACCGCGGCCGACGGGTCGCTTCAAGCCTCTCCTCATCTCCGGTTCTGTTCCTTCTCCGCCTCTTCGCGGGCGCATATGCAGAGCATCTGTGATACGCTCGGAGTGTTCTGAACTGTCGGGAACAGACGGCTTATCCTCGATGACACACGGCTCCACGCCAGCCATCTCGCCAGACCTGAGCGTCCAGTTCCCGCGGGCGCAGCGGTCGGGGTATCGTGCCGGCGCGTTGGGCTCGATCGAACTGCTGAATCCCGATGAACTGCGCCAGGCGGCGGAGGTCGCCGAGGCGTTGCACAGCGCGTGGAAGCGCTGGCTGGACGCCATGCCGGCGCGCGACCGGTCGGCGAGCGGGCTGTCGCGCGCCCTGGAGGTCGACCGGACGACGTGCCAGCGCCTCGTGCACGCGATCCGCAAGGGGCCGCCGGGGCCGGGCGTGCTGGCGCGGGTGCCGGGGGTGCCGGGGCTGCGGCAGTTGCTCGAGGCCGGGGCGGGCCGGGTCGGGGCGGAGGTGCACGAGGCGGCCGAGGCGTCGGTGGAGGCGTTCGCGCGGCTCGTGGAGGATCTGGCGGGGAGCCAGTCGCGGCTGATCCGGCGGCTGGACGCGACGCTCGGGGCGACGGACGCCGGGCGCGAGGGCGGCGGGGGCGGGGACGAGGCGGGAGAGCGGGCGCGGCTGTTCGAGGCGGCCGCGCGCCTGACGGGGCGGTCGTCGGACCTGTGGGTGGCCGTCTACCTATACGTGCCGGACCCCGAGGACCCGGAACGGATGCTCGTGCCGCGGGTGTACGGGCTGCTGGGGCACCGGGCGACGCCGGACGCGGTGCCGCTGGTGATCCAGAACTTCGGGTCCGGGCCGAAGGGCGCCGACGCGGGGGCGGAGGCGTTCGGGAGCGGGGAGGTGGGGAGCACGGGGCTGGTGCGCGAGTTCTCGACCGATCCGGGCTCGCTGGTGAAGGCCGCGGCCGGGGACGGGCTGCTCGTGCAGCGTGTGGACGCGGACGAGCGGGCGATCGGGGAGCCGATCGACCTGATGCTGCACTCGGCGGCGACGAACCCGCACCCGCGCCTGCGCGACGACGGGCAGGAGCACCTCTGGGCGCTGATCCATTTTCCGGCGCGGGCGATGCTGCTGGACGCGTGGCTGCCGGAGGCGGAGGCGCGGGGGTCGATCCCATCGGCCGGGGTGCACCTGTGGGGTCCGGACTTCCGGCTGGACGATCGCCCGGGGTGGAAGACGCGGTTCCCGAGTTCGCCGCGGCTGGAGGTGCTCGGGCGGGGCCTCGGCGGGGCGGACTCGCCGCTGCACGCCCGGCACCGGGAGCTGACGCGGTGGCTCTTCGAGCGGGCGGGGGTGGACCCGAACCAGTACTGCGGGTTCCGATGTTCGACGCCGTACCCGATCTGGCGGGCGGGGTACTGCGTGACGTTCGACTTCGGGACGGGGAACG
>CAYMFP010000062.1:0-12213 GCA_964389385.1 uncultured Phycisphaeraceae bacterium
CGTTCGAGGCTGCTGTTGAGGCCGGTGTTGTTCTGCCCGAGCACGCGCTGGGCGACCAGGGACTGGACGTTGGTGTTGATCCGGCTCATGTCTGCGCTTCCCTAGCGGCGGATCCGCCCGGGCGGCGAAACGGCCGCCGCCCGGCTTCCCGTACGCCCCGTCCGCTTCCATGCGGATCGGGGCGGCTGACCCGATGCCGGAGGGATCGGGTGAACGGGTTGCGTGGTTCAGGCGGGCCGAGAACCATCCGGGTCCGGCGTTCGGCGGGGGTGCCGGCGGCGCGGCGCATAGCGGCTGGCGCGGAGCCCGCCCGGGACCGGGGGAGGAGCCTTCCCCCCCGGTCCGGAGCGCTATCCCTGGGATCAGCCCAGGAGCTGGAGGACGCTCTGGGCCTGCTGGTTGGCGAGGGCCAGGATCGAGGTGCTGGAGGAGTTGAGGATCTGGGCGCGGGTGAGGGCGCTGGTTTCGGAGGCGAAGTCGGCGTCGACGATGGCGGACTTGGAGGCGGTGAGGTTCTCGAAGGCGGCCTGGAGGGAGCGCTTGTTGGTCTCGAGGACGTTGCGCTCGAAGGCGCCGAGGCGTCCGCGGAGGACGGCGATCTCGTCGATGGCGGTGTCGAGGATGTCCTGGGCGTTGGTGAAGTCGCCGGCCTGGACGTTCTCCTCGATGGAGTTGCCCTGCCCCTTCTTCAGGGAGGAGAGGAACTGGAGCGAGCCGTTGATGAGGGTGCCGCCGAGGCGTGAGGCCGCGACGGACTGGACGCCGATGTTCGCCTGCTGCTGGGGGATGATGTCCGGTCCGAGCTGGAAGAGGGAGCCGCCGCCGGTGATGTCGAAGGTGCTGGTGGGCCCGGCGGGGGAGCGTGCGAAGCTCTCGTCGAGGATGAGTTCGAGGGCGAGGCTGGGCGTGTTGATGGAGACGCCGAGCCCGCGTCCGGTGGCGAGGGTGCCGTTGATGAGGGCCTGGACGTCCTGCCCGTCGTCGCGGTTGGCGGTGACGAGGGAGGCCCAGTCGGGGGCGGCGCCGAGGCCGGGGTAGGGGGCGCCGGCGGGGTGGCGGAGGAGGCTGACGGAGTCTGCGGCGGGCCCGGGCCCGCCGACGCGTTCGACGGAGACGAACTCGTTGGCGCCGTAGCCATCGCTGTAGAAGTACATGCCGCTGAGGTGGTCGGCGGGGTTGACGAGGGCGGCCTTGATGCCGGTGTGGGCGGTGATCTGGTTGACGGAGTGGACGACGGCGCTGAGGGGCGTGCCGGAGCTGAAGGTGAGTTCCTGGACGCCGCGGGTGCCGCGGATCTGGAGGGTGGTGGCGGAGAGGAGGACGCCGTCGGTGGCGGAGCCGGGGTTGTCGCCGTTGATGTAGAGGCGTCCCTGCTGGGCGGAGGCGACGACGTCGACCTCGACCTGGAGGCTGGAGCGTCCGACGAGGGAGGCGCCGTTGATCTGGGCCTTGGTGATCTCGGTCTTGTCGATGCCGCTGGTGACGTAGTCGAGCGAGCCGTCGAGGAGCTTGAGGCCGCCGAAGGTGGCGGTGTTGGAGATGCGGGTGATGGAGTCGATGGCGGAGTCGATCTGGAGCTGGTTCGCCTCGCGTTCCTGGGCGGAGTTGGCGCCGGTGTTGGCGGACTCGACCATCAGGGCCTTGATGGAGTTGAGGAGGTTGGAGACCTCGTCGAGGGCGGCCTCGGTGGTGGCGATGACGGAGCTGGCGCGGTCTCCGTTCTTGATGCCCTGCTCGACGCCGGCGAGGTCGGTGGAGATCCGCTGGGAGATGATCATCCCGGCGGGGTCGTCCTTGCCCCGGTTGATGCGCAGCCCTGTGGACAGGCGCTCGAGGCGGAGGCCGAGGTCGGTGTTCGCCCGCGCGAGGTTCTGCTGGGCGATGACGCTGGAGACGTTGGTGTTGATCCTGGCCACAGCGATCCTCCGTGATACGTGGCGGGGCGGCCTTGGCCGCCGGGACCCTCCGGGCCCCGAGTGCCCGCGGCGATCGACGCGTCGCGGGAGTACGCAAGCTCCGTGCCGGACCGGGGGGGAGTCCCGCGGGCGGCGTCCGGACGATGGTTCAGGCGGTGCGGCGGGCCTGGCCGCCGACGGGAACGGTGGGGGCGGCGCCGAGTCGGTGTCCGGACTTGGCGGGCCCCGGTCTGACGGTCTGGGCGAGGGCGTCCAGGTCGTGCCCCTGGAGGGTGGCGGCCCTGGCGTTCTCGAGCCGGATCGCCTCGTACACCTCCTTGCGGTGGACGGCGATCCGTGTGGGCGCCTGGATGCCGAGGCGCACCTTGTCGCCCCGGATGTCGACGACGGTGATCTCGATCTCGTCGCCGATCATGATGGTTTCGTCTCGCTGCCGAGAGAGCACCAGCATGCGTGACTCCTTCTCTCGCATCCGCGCGGCGGGTGGGCGCGCGGTCTGGTGTCGCGGCGACGTGCCCCGGTGAGCGCGGGCGCGTCGCGTCACCCCGGCCGCCTCGGGCGGTCCGGGACGTGTGCGGTGGGCCGGGGCGCGTCCTGCGCCCCGGAGACGGTCAGGCGGTCTGGGCCTGGCGCGTGGTGGCGACTCGGACGAGCCGGTGCCGGGTGGTCCACCGCTTCTCGGCGAGGACGAGCTGCTCGCCCGTCCGGGTCCTGGTGTTGACGACGAGGGGGCCCTGGAGGTTGCCGGTGAGCTGGTCCTCGACCTTGTTGACGATGCAGAAGACCTGGGCGTCGTCGAGGGTGCGGAGCCCGAGGGACTCCATGTGCTCGGAGCGGACGGGGACGGTGTAGTCCGGGACGAACAGGGCGGGGTCGGTGACGACGAAGGCGAGGGCCGGGTCCTCGACGGACTGGAGCCAGAAGAAGCAGGCGTCGTCCCCGGGCTGGAGCAGGCAGAAGGTGCGGTGCTCCGGGAAGCCCAGGATGCCCTTGGGGAAGGTGATCAGACGGTCTTCGGCGACCTCGACCACGCCGAATCGGGTTGTGCGCACGTCCATCGGCGCCTCCTCAGTCGTCCGGCCGGTTCCGTCTTCAGGACCGCGCCCGGGGGCTCCTCCCCCGGACCTGACCTCCTGTCGCCCCGCCCCGCGGCCGGTGCCGGGACGGGGGGTCGATCCGCAATTCGGCGGCGGGCGTCTCCGCCCGGCGTCGGGTGTGTGCTCAGAGGTAGTCGAGCAGGGAGAGGCGGCTGGAGAGGGCGGTGCTCTGCAGGGCGGCCTGGAGCTGGGTCTGGTACATGGCGAAGAGGGTGGAGGCCTGGGCGTAGTCGGTGTCGCGGAGGTCGGAGCGGACGGCCTGGTCGAGCACGCTGCGGTCCTCCTCGCGCGTCACCTCCTCGGCGACGCGGCGTGCGTATCCGCCGATGAGCGCCTGGGCGTCCACGAGACGCTTGGCGTTGGCGTCGAGGGCTTCCGACGCAAGCGAGATGCCAGAGGTGTCGTTCCCGATGAGGCTGTCGCGCAGGTCGATGAGATCGGTGAAGAGGTTGCGGACGCGGACGGTGGCGCGGTCCTCGCCGACGAGGGCGTTTCGGGCGGCGTCCCAGGCGCCGCCGACGAGGCCGAGCTGCTCGGCGGCCGGGCTGTTGTTGCGCTTGACGACGGTCACGGGCCCGCCGGAGAGGGCGGGGTCGAGCCGGATGGCGATGCCGCCGCCGTCGAGGAGGGTGGCCTCGGCGTCGGTGATGGGGCGTCCGGCGGCGAGGAGCTGGTTGCGGAGCTCGTCGTTGATGCGGAAGAGCAGGGTGTCGACGGTGTCCATGTCCTCCGGGCGGAGGTCGATGGTGGCGGAGACGGCCGGGAGGGGCGGGGGCCCGGGCTCGGCGGGGATCTCGATGACGAAGTCGGCGTTGAGTTCTGGGGAGGCGGCGCCGTCGACGATCTCGACGCCGCGCCCGTCGTTGAAGTCGGCGATGCGGGTGGTGGGGGACATCGAGCGGATGCCGAGGGCGGAGGCCGTGGCGTCGGCGCCGACGTCCTCGATGGCCAGGCCGAGGCTGCGCCCGCTGGCGACCTCGTTGACGACGCTGAAGCCGGAGCCGTCCTCGTGGATGGTGACGCGGACGCCGAGGCCGGAGCCCTCGATGCGGGACTTGATGTCGGCGAAGGTCTGGGCGCCGGAGAGGTCGACGACGGCCTCCACGCCGTTGTTGCGCAGGCGGATCTGGCCGAGGGGGGCGCCGAGGCCGGCCATGGCGGAGACGGGGGTGCGGAGGGTGAGCTTGGGCTCGAGGGCGAGGCCGGCGGTGCGGGTGGTGCTGAAGGGGACGTTGGGCTCGGTCTGGAGGCCGAGGTCGCGGGCGGCGAGCCCGCCGACGACGTCCTCGATGGCGAGGGAGCCGGCGGGGACGTCGATGGCGATCTGCCCGCCGGCGATGGAGACGCCGCCTGGGCCGAGGATGGCGGCGCCGGTCTCGGCCTCGTAGTCGCGGATGGCGGCGGTGAGGCGGTCGACGACGTCGCCGACGGTGTCGGCGCCGGCGAGGTCGATGCGCTGCGGGGGGTGGGCGTCGAAGCGGAGTTCGATGGCGCCGGTGCTGACGCCGAGCCCGCGGGCGCCGTTGAGGTCGGCCAGGCGCGTGTCGGGGGTGAGCTGGGGGTCGAGGTCGGTGGAGGAGCGGACGCGGGCGGAGACGGCGCCGACGGCGTTGGAGGCGCCGACGGTGATCGGGACGCCGCGGTTCATGCCGATGTCGGTGAAGAGCCCGCCGCCGACGCCGGAGAAGCGGTAGCCGCCCATGAACTCGGCGACGGGGCGCTGGGCGGGGTTGGAGCCGCCGAAGACGTAGCCGCTGATGGACTCGCGGTTGGCGACGCCGAGGAGGGAGTCGATGAGGCTCTGGATGACGGTCGCCTGCTGCTTGCGCTCCTCGGCGGTGGAGCCGGTGGAGACCTGTCCGGAGGCGATGGTCATGGCCTGGCGGACGATGTCGCTCGCCTCGGTCATGGCGGTGTCGAGGGTGGCGAGGGAGCTGTCGGCGTAGCCGAGGTTCTGGAGGCGCTGGGCGGAGAGTTCGAGTCGGGCGTCGAGTTCGGCGATGGTGGCGGCGCGGACGGGGGCGTCGGAGTATCGGGAGATGGCGCGGTTGGTGGCGAGCTGCCGGGTGACCTCCAGCAGCCCCATGTTCGTGCGGTTGATGTTGCCGAGCGCCATCCTTGCGCTGAGCATGGACGGGACCCGGGCGATGCCTGCGGAGTAGGTGGTCATCCTGCGCCTCGTGGGTTCCGGCGGGGGAGCGGGGCGTGCTACAGCAGCCCGATGAGCGTGTTCAGCAATTCGTCTGCCACCTGGATGACGCGGGAGGAGGCCTGGAACTGCCGCTGGAAGCTGAGCAGGTTGATGGACTCCTCGTCGATGGAGACGCCTGAGACGGCGGCGTGCTGGGCCTCGAGCCCCTCCCGGACGACGGCGTCGGACTGGAGCTGGGCGCGGGCGGAGGCGGAGCGGACGCCGACGGACTGGGCGGCGTCGGACCAGGCCTTGGAGATCGTGCGTCCGCCGAGGGCGGCGTCGGCGACGTTCTGGAGGTCGGCGAGGGCGAGGGCGGTGCCGTTCTCGACGAGTTCGCCGTTGACGGTCCGCCCGAGGGCGAGGCGGCCGGGGTCCTCGAGCAGGTCCGGGCGGACGGCGATGTCGCGGGCGCTCGAGCCGGAGAAGAGGGCGTTGACGCCGAGGACGGCGAGGACGCCGGAGGTGTCGTCCTCGAAGGAGAACTGCACGCCCTCCTCGGCGGTGATCTCGAGGCGTCCGTCGGACGTGAAGCGGGCGGAGAGCCCGTCGATCGCGTCGATCGCGGCGCGGATGTCCTCGGCCGAGGTGTCGTCGGCGAAGCCCGGGGCGCCGGTGTTCGTGCGCCCGTCGAGGTCGACGTCGATGCGGACCTGCTCGAGGGCTCCGGTGGCGGTGTTGCGGACGTTGACGAGGAAGCCGCCGTTCTCGGCGGCGTAGGGGAGGGCGGCGAGGGTGGAGTTGGCGGGGTCGTTCAGGGCCCGGGTGCGGTTGGGGAGGGTGATCTGGAGGGTGCCGCGGGCGGAGGACATGCCCTGCCCGTTGGAGCCGGTGGAGTGGATGCGGTTGGCGTTGAAGATGAGGCGGGCGGCGACGGCGTCGAGGCGGTCGATGGTCTGGTCGATGGCGCCCTCGCGGGTGCTGAGCAGCCCGCCCAGGGTGCCCCCGGTGACGGGGAGGGGCTCGCCGTCGGCGGCGACGACGACGGTGGTGGTCAGGGTGCCGTCGATGCTCTCGCGGCGGATCTCGACGCCGCGGTTCACGCCGCCGAGGACGACGGGGGTGGAGCCGACGAGCACGTCGACCATGCCGTCGGAGCCGGCCTCGACGACGTCGATGTCGGCGTAGGCGGAGAGTTCGGCGAGGAGCGTGTCGCGCTGGTCGCGGAGGCCGTTGGCCTGGGCCCCGCCGCCCTCGGCCGCGGCGATCTCGGCGTTGAGCCGGGCGACGCGGTCGAGCAGGCCGTTGAGGTCGGTGGCGGTGGCGTCGATGCGCCGCTCGACCTCCTCGCGGAGGCGGGTGAGGTCGGAGCGCATGGAGCGGATGTACTGGGCGAGGCGGTCGGACTCCTCGACGACGACGGCGTTGGAGGAGAGGAGGTTGGCGGCCTCGCTCCAGGTGGTGAAGAAGTCGTTGAGGCGGCTGGAGAGGTCGGCGTCGGTGAGTTCGTTGAGGACGTTCTCGAGCTGGGCGAGCACGTTGGCGCGCTCGCCGGAGGCGGCCTCGTCGCTGTAGGCGGCGCGGAGGCGGGCCTGGAGGGCGGTGTCGACCTGGCGGCGGACGTCGAGCACGCCGACGCCGCGCCCGATCTGGAAGAGGTCCGACCGGGCCCCCGGCAGCGAGCGCAGGTGCGCGATCTGCCGCGCGTAGCCGGGGGTCGAGACGTTGGCCATGTTGTGGCCGGCGACCTGGATGCCGACCTGGCTGGCCGTGAGTCCCGTCCGTCCCGCGAGGATTGCCGCCGTGAGGCTCATGCTGGGCTCCCGTTCACCGGCTCACGTCGAGCGAGGAGACGACGGCCTGCCGCGTGGGCTCGACGCTGCCCTCGCGGGAGTAGGTGCCCGCGTGGCTGAGGCGCTGGGCGATCGCCCGCTGGAGCCCCCTCGAATGGGCGAGCAGGGACTCGGTCGCGGCCCGGACGACGCGGGCCTCGGCCTGGGCGGCCTCGGCGGCCTCGCGGACGCGGCGGGAGGCTTCGAGCAGCTCGCCGCGCCTGTGCGCCGGGCCCGCGGCCGCGATGTCCGCGACGCGGAGCGGCGGGGCCGCCGCGGCGCCGGGGGCGAGCCGGGCCCGGACGGTCGGCGCCACGAGCAGGGCGGCGAGGTGCTCCTCGGCGGCGTGGGCGCGGCCGGTGGCGGCCTCGGTGCGGGCGATCGCCTCGCCGAGGCGGTCGAGGTCGCCGGAACGCGTCGCCTCGCGCTGCTCCTTCAGGGCCTCGAGGAGAGGGGCCTGCGTGGCCTCGATCTCGGCGAGCGCCTTCTGCACGGCCTCGGCCCGCTCGGCGGGCGTCATCGCCGCGACGCGGGCGGGGGTGGGCGGCTCGGTCCTGGCGGGGGCGCCTGCGGTGTCGGCGGGCTTGGACATGGGGTGCTCCTCGGCGGCCGTGCGTGGTGCGGCGGGGGCAGAGGCGGTGGTGGGGTTGGGGGCGGACGGGCCGCCGAGCCCGCGCCTGACGAGCATCTGGCGTGCCAGACGGTCGACGATGGGGAACTCCGCGCGTCGGGTGATGTCCTCGGCGATCTTCTCGTCGAGGAGGGCCCCCATCTGCTTCTCGGCGGGCGTGGGTCCCCAGGGGGGCGGGGCGGTGTTCGCCTCGCGGGCCTGCTTGAGCAGGGGCTGGACCAGGGTCTGCGCGACGAGGCGCTCGAACTGCCGCCGGAGGCGCTCGAGCTGCGCCTGTTCGTCTCCGGCGGGCGGGTTCTCTTCGGGCCTCCAGTCGGCCCGCTGCTCCTGGTTGCCGAGGGCGGCGGCGAAGCTGTGCTGGCGTTCGAGTTCGCCGGCGGCGCCGCCGGCGATCCCGATGCCGTAGCTCCCGCCGCGTCCGGCGAGGGCGGAGAGCGAGCCGGCGGCGCCGGAGGGGGTCATGGCGTTCACTGCCCGGCTCCGTTGATGATCAGCTCGCCGTGCAGCTTGCCGGCGGAGTGGAGCATCCGGAGGATCTGGATCTGGTCACCGACGTCGACGTCGAGGCGGTCCATGGCGTCGAGCAGGTCCTGCAGGCGCGTGCTCTCGGCCTCGGTCGCCTCGGTCTCGACGCCGACCCAGCGGGATTCCTGGATGCGCGGCTCGGCGGGGGTGGGGGGGACGACCGGGAAGACGGTGGAGATCGACAGGTGCTTGTGGGTGATCGCGACCGGGGAGACGCGGACGTCGCCGGTGATGAGGATGGCGCCGGTCTGGGTGTCGCAGACGACGCGGGCGGGGAGGCGCCGCATGGCGCTGCGGACCTCGGTCGCGAGGACGTCGGCGATGAAGCCGGCGGGGCGTTGGCGCTCGTTCTCCGGGATGCGGACGCGGATGATGCGGTCGCTGGCGGGCTCGGCGACGATCTCGTCGAGGCGGCGGGTGGTGAGGTGGTACTGCTGGTTGATCTCGGCGGAGACGAGGTCGACCACGCCCCAGCCGGCGAACTCCGGCTTGAGGATGAGGTCGAAGGAGCCGGTGATCGGGCCGGTGGTGACGACGTCGCGCGTCATCCGCAGCCCGCCGTCGATGCGCCCCGTGGTCGGGTTGTCCGCGTCCTGGACGACGACGCGCCCCTGCGCGAAGCCGTAGAGCCCGCTGCCCCGGATCGGGCCCATGATCGGGGCGATGTAGAGTTCGCCCCCGACGAGGCTCGTCGCCGAGTGCAGGGCGGCGACGGTGACGGGGAACTGGTCGCCCGTCAGGGCCCCGCCCGGGGGGATCTGGGCGGAGATCATCACGAGGGCGGCGGCGCGGGAGCGGCCGAGTTCGTCGAGGCTGGGGACCTCGATGCCGTTGGCCTTGAGGGCCTCGGCGAGGGGGCGGGCGACGAGCAGGTCCTTGCCGGAGTCGCCGGTGCCGTTGAGCCCGTAGACGATGCCGACGCCGCGGAGGACGAGCTGCTCCTCGCCGGCGATGCGGGCGATCTCGCGGACGGTCCCGGCGGAGGCCGGGAGGACGGACAGGAGAAGGACCAGGGCTGCTGCGGCTGTGCGGCGGAGCATGCCCCGGGGGACGCAAGGGGCGTGCCGCCCGGGGCGGCGCCTGGGGCGGCGGCCGGCGCGGGCGATGGGACAGGCGCAGATGGCTGGATTTCTGGAGATCCAGAGATCCAGAGGTCTGGGTTTCCGGCCCGTGGGTCAGAAGGCGAAGAGGGATTCGAGGGCGCGGGTGATGATGCCCTTCTTGGTGCTGCGGCGGATCTCGCCCTCGTGGGTCTGGGTGATCTCCAGCTCGGCGATCTGGCTGGAGAGGACCGTGTTCCGGTCGGTGACGTCGTCGCGGCGGACGAGGCCGGTGAGCAGGAACGTCTGCTTGTTGTCGTCGGTCTCGATGACCTTGCGGGCCTCGAGGACGAGCGTGCCGTTGGGCTTGACGTCGATGATGCGGGCGGTGATGCGGGCGCTCATCTGCTGCTGCGCCTCGGCCTTGCCCTCGGACTCGAACTCGCGGTCGTGCCGGACGTCGACGAGGTTGAGGTTGGTTCGGCGGCCCTCCTGGAGGCGGAGCTGGAGGAGCTTCCAGGGGTCGATCGCGCCGCCGTAGGTGCCGCCGATGTTCCCGCTCTTCTCGGTCTCGAGCTTCTGCGTGGTCGACAGCTTGCTGTTCTCGTCGACGATGATGGTGACGAGGTCGTGCTTGGCGAGGACCTTGGGCTCGGGCGCGGCGACGTGGAACGTGCTCACCTGGGCGAGCAGGCGGGCGTCGTTGGGTTGTCCGTTCTCGTCGAGCAGGGAGGGGTCGCGTTCGAAGAAGACGCTGCCCCGCGGCAGGGGCTCGGGCGTCGGGGGCGGGGCGGAGGCGAGGGCGCGGGAGCGCGCCTCGGCCTGCTCGGCCGCGGCCTCCGCGTCCGGGCGCTCGGCCTGGGCGGCGGCGGGCGCGGCGAGGGCGGCGCCGCAGAGGAGGATCACGGCGGGCGCGGGGCGGTTCATCGCGTCTCCTTCGCGGGGGCGGGGCCGGGGGTGGGGCCGGGGGCTTCGGCCATGACGGCGTAGCGGGGGCCGTTGACGCGGGCGGTGAAGCGCCCGCTCCGGTCGAGGAACTCGAACTCGATCACGTCGCCGACGCGTCCGGCGGCGCGGGCGCGGGCGCGGGTGCCGATCTTGATCCCGCCGACGAGGGCCTCGACGGTGGCGATCTCGCCGCGGCGGACGGCGACGGGGCGGTCGATGTCGGCCTCGGCGAGCACCTCGCCGACGCGCACGCTGCGCACCGCGACGGCGCCCTCGAGCCGCTCCGGCGTGAGCGCGGAGACGCTCGGGGCCGTCCAGCGGGACTCGAACAGGACGTCGTCGGGGCGGAAGGGCTGCCCGCGGCGCACCTCGCGCCGGGCGACGGCGACGGTTCGGCGCACCTCGACCGAGACGCGGATCAGGGCGCGCTCGTGGGCCACGTCCCCCTCGTACGAGCGGATCGCCAGCGGGAGCTGGTCGCTCATGCCGGTGGGGCGGATCTCGACGACGCGCCCGCGGGGATCCATCGCGAGGGCGTCGGCGTCGCGGGGGTCGAAGCCGAGGCGGAGGTCGCTGGTCGGCACGCCGAAGAGGGCGGCGACGCGCTGCTCGATCAGCCCGCGCAGCGCGGGGTGGACGTGCACGTCCTGCGGGGTCGTGGCGACGCCCGAGGGGGCGCGGCGCCGGACGGACGAGGCCGCGACGGGCGTGTCCCCCGGCAGCCCGACGAGCACGGCGGCGCCGGCGAGTTCGACGCGGCCGAGGTGCAGGTCGCGGCGGGCCTCCAGGGCCGAGCGGACGCGGGCGACGTCGAGCCGCCGCCACCCGCTCGCCTCGCGGGGCAGGGCGGAGGCCCGGGGGGCGATCTCCACGCCGGCGAGGGCGGGGGCGAGCGGGCCGTCGATCCGGGCGACGTCGCCGAGCGTGAGGGCGCGGTCCTCGCTGAAGCGCACGGCCTCGCGGAGGGCGACGCGGGTCGCCGCGTCGGCGGGCGCCGGCTCCGCCGGGCTCGCGAACGCGCCGGTGACGGCGAAGAGGAGCGCCAGGAAGAGGCCGATGAGGCGCAGGTCCTGCGGCGCCAGGCCCGTGGAGCGCGCCTCGAACGCGTGCCGGGGGCACGGTCGGAGGGCGGATGCGGGGCGGGTGGGGTGGGGGGTGCTGGCGGGCATCAGCGCCTCAGCTGGCTGATGGTCCGCAGGGTCTCGTCCGCGGCCCGGATGGAGTTGCTGTTCATCTCGAAGGCCCGCTGGGTGCGGATGAGTTCGATGAGTTCTCGGGCCGGGTCGACGTTGCTGCTCTCGAGCATGCCCTGGCGGATGATGCCGAAGTTGTCTTCCTGCGGGTTGCCGACGATGGGCTCGCCGGAGGCGGCGGTCTCGACGTAGAGGTTCTCGCCGACGGGTTTGAGCCCGCCCTCGTTGATGAAGGTGGTGAGTTCGATCTGCCCGATCTCCTGCGGCGCCGCCTGCCCGGGCTGCATGACGCTGACGATGCCGCTGGGCCCGACGGCGATGGCGGTCGCGTCCTCCGGGATCTGGATCGGCGGGTCGAGGCGGCGTCCGACGTCGGAGGCGAGGACGATCTCGCCGGCGCCGTTGACGGTGAAGTTGCCGGCCCGGGTGTAGGCGAAGCCGCCGCCGAGGGCCTCCTCGACCTGGACGCGGAAGAAGCCCTCGCCCTCGATGAGCAGGTCGAGTTCGCGGTCGGTCTGCATCGGGTTGCCGGGGGTGAAGTTGGTCTGCGTGCCGGAGACCTTGACGCCGAGGCCGACGTAGAGCCCGGTGGGACGCTGCTCGCCGAGCGGCGTCTCGATGCCGGGCTGGGCACGCTCGATGTACATGAGGTCCTGGAAGTTCGCCCGGCTCTCCTTGAAGCCGACGGTGTTGACGTTCGCGAGGTTGTTCGCGATCACGTCGAGACGCGTGTTCAGGGCGTTGAGCCCGGAGGCCGCGGAGTCGAGAGCGATGTTCGCCATGGCGGAGTCCTTCGCAGATGGGGTGCCAGAGCGGAGGCGAGACGAGAGAGCCGGATCGCCGGAGAGCGAGAGCGCGCCGGCGCAGGCCGAACCCCTCTTCCCCGACTGCCGACTGCCG
>CAYMFP010000063.1:0-3552 GCA_964389385.1 uncultured Phycisphaeraceae bacterium
CCTTGACGCCGCCCCTCCGGCCCCGGTACGTCTTCGCGACGTGGGCGAGGTCGATGGCGAACTCGGGAACGCTCAGGGTCTTCATGAGGACTCGCTGATACGGGACGGCGGCGTCGGCGTTTCACGCACGCCGCGGGCGGGGGCGGCCGATGCCCGGTGCAGGCCGCGGCGCACGACGCGGCGGGCCGTGATTCAGGGACGGCCCCGCGCGCATCGTATCCCTCGGTCCGCCGGCGCCGGCCGCTCGATGGCTTTTCCCTGCGGGCTGCCGGCAGACGCGGCCCCGCGAGGGGAGCGGTCGGACGGGGGACGACTTACGAACGGCCCCGTGGCCGCGGCATGGCGCTCGCGTTACCGTCGCGCCGCTTGCGTCTCCAGCGGCTCCGCGGCGTGCGGCCGGCCGGGGGCGGGGAAGGCCTCGGCGAGGTCGCGGATGGCGCGGGCGACGGAGCGGGCGTCGAGGCCGGCCTCGGCGAGCTGCTTGCTCCGGGAGTCCTGGAGGATGTAGGCGTCGGGGATGCCCAGGCGGCGGACGCGGGAGGCGTCGAGGCCCATGTCGTTGGCGGCCTCGAGGACGCCGGCGCCGAAGCCGCCGACCAGGGCGTGGTCCTCGACGGTGAGGACCGGGATGCGGCGATCGAGCAGGGCGCGGACGAGCGCGGCGTCGACGGGCTTGGCGAAGCGGGCGTCGTAGACGGCGACGCGGCAGTCGGAGCCCAGGGATTCCGCGGCCTCGAACGCGGTGACGGCCATGGTGCCGTAGCCGAGGACGGCGACCTGCGGGTCGGCCTCCGGGCGGGTCTGCACGTCGAGGTCGGGCGTGAGGCAGCGGGCCTTGCCGAGCTGGAAGGGCGGGCACCCCGCCCCGCCGCCGAAGTCGCGCTCGGCGACGTTGTCGCGCGGGTAGCGGATGGCGGAGAGGCCCTCGTCGTAGGTGCGCATGAACTCGAGGCCGGCGACGAGGCTCGGCTCGTCCATCGCGGCGAGGAGGCAGGCGTCCGGGAGCGTGCGGAGGATCGAGACGTCGCAGAAGCCGTGGTGCACGGAGCCGTCGCCGCCGACGAGCCCGGCGCGGTCGAGGCAGAGGCGCACCGGCAGCCCCTGGAGGCTGGCCTCCTGGAAGGCCTGGTCGAAGGCGCGCTGGAGGAAGGTGGAGTAGACGGCGAAGAACGGCTTGAAGCCGGTCTTGGCGAGCCCGGCCATCATGTCGAGGGCGTGGCTCTCGCAGATGCCGGTGTCCCAGACGCGGTCGGGGAACTCCGACATCACGCGGCTGATGCCGGTGCCGTCGGGCATGGCGGCGGTGGCCGCGACGACCTTCTCGTCGCGGCGCATGAGGTCGAGCAGGGCGTCGCCGAAGGCGGCGGTGAAGGACCGCCCGCCGCCGGACATCTCGACCCGGCACCCCTGGTTCTCGAGGCGCTGGACCCGGAAGGCCTTGGGGGAGTGGAACTTCGTGGCGTCGGTCTCGGCGACGTCGAGCCCCTTGCCCTTGATCGTCTTGACGTGCAGGACCATCGGGCGGTCGAGGTCCTTGGCCTCGGTGAGGAACTCGATGAGCGTCGGGATGTCGTGCCCGTCGACGGGGCCGACGGTGAGGAGCCCGAACTTCTCGAACCAGGAGTCCTCGGCGATCATCGCCTTGGTCATCTCGCCGACGCGGTGGTAGGCCTCGCGGATCTGCCCGCCGCCGGGGAGGTGGCGGAGGAGCCTGCCGGCCTCCTTCTTGAAGTCGCCGTAGCGGTGGCTGAGCCGGACGCGGTCGAAGTAGGCGGCGACGGCGCCCTGCGGCTTGGAGATCGACATCCCGTTGTCGTTGAGGACGACGAGGAACTGCCGCCGGAGCGTGCCCGCGTTGTTCAGGCCCTCCATCGCGACGCCGTTGACGATCGAGGCGTCGCCGATGAGCGTGACGACCGCGCGCCCCTTCGGGTTGTTCTTGGCGTCGTACGCTTCGCCCCTGAGCTGATCGCCCCGGGCCATGCCGACGGCCGTGGAGATGCCGGTGCCGGCGTGCCCGACGCGGAAGAGGTCGTACGGGCTCTCGAGGGGCTCGGGGAAGCCGCTCATGCCCTCGCGGGTGCGGAGCTTGGAGAGCAGGGGGAGCCGCCCGGTGAGCAGCTTGTGCGGGTAGCACTGGTGCCCGACGTCGAAGAGCAGGCGGTCGTGGGCGAAGTCGAAGACGTAGTGGAGGGCGATCGTCAGTTCGACCACGCCGAGGTTCGGGGCGAGGTGCCCGCCCGTCCGCATGACCTGGTCGATGATGGCGCGGCGGATCTCGGCGGCGAGTTCCGGGAGGCGGTCGACGGGAATCTTGCGGAGGTCCGCGGGGCCCTGGATGGTCGGCAGGAGCGTGAGGTCGGGGCTGGCGGTCATCGCGTTCTCCTCGGCCAGAGCCTCCGGGCGGCCGATCTTTCAAAAGCTCCTGAAACTCCGGAACAACTGTAGGGGGTTTCGGCGCCGGCGGACGGCAAGGACGCGGAGAGCCCCGGCGCGCCGAGCCACCCCGGCTTCGGGTGGGCCCGGAAGAGAGACGTACTGGGCGGGGCGTCAGCGGGTTCGGAACGAGAGGAATCGGCAAATCTCGGCGAGTGCCTGGGATTCGAGCCCGCTCGCTTGCAGCGCCCCGAGGGCCCGGTCCGTCTGTTCGGCGACCGCCGCCCGCGAGCCCTCCACGCCGAGGACCACCGGGTAGGTCAGCTTCCCGGCCTCGGCGTCCTTGCCCGTGCGCTTGCCGGCGGCTTCAGAGGATTGCTCCACGTCGAGCAGGTCGTCGGTGATCTGGAAGATGAGCCCGATCGCGTCCGCGTACTCCCCGATGGCGGCGAGGATGGGGCTCCCTTCCTCGCAGGGGTGGCCGGCCTCCACCGCGCCGCAGATCGCGCCCATGCGGGCGGCGGCGCGGATGAGCGCGCCGGTCTTGTGGCGGTGGATCAGCTCGAGCCGGGCCCGGGCGTCGAGATCCGCCGGAAGCCCGCCGAGGGTGTCCCAGACCTGCCCGCCGATCATGGCGGCGGTCCCGGCGAGGAGTTCGCGGCCGAGGGCGCACGTCAGGCCCGGGCCGGCCTCGCGCACGCGTTCGGTCCGCCCCTCGCCGAGGAGCCCGAAGGCGAAGGCGAGCATCGCGTCCCCGGCGAGGATCGCCATCGCCTCGCCGGCGTGGATGTGCAGCGTCGGCTTGCCGCGGCGGAGGTCGTCGTCGTCCATCGCCGGAAGATCGTCGTGGACGAGGCTGAAGGCGTGGACGAGTTCCACGGCCGCGCCGGCGTGCAGGCTGGCCTCGCCGAGGGCGTGCGGGTCTTCCGCGCCGGCCGCCCGCCCGGCGGCGACGGCGCAGTGCCAGGCGAGCAGGGGGCGGAAGCGTTTGCCCCCGCCGAGCAGGGCGTACGCAACGGCGTCGCGGAGAGCGTCGGGGGGCGGGAGGTTCGCGACGAAGCCCTCGAGCACGCCCTCGATGCGGGGCAGCGGGGCGAGGGTGTCCGGCGAGAGGGCGTCCGCCCGCGGCGCGCCGTGCGTGGTGGAGAGGCCCTGGGTCATCGCGGGCGGATGGTA
>CAYMFP010000063.1:3652-12021 GCA_964389385.1 uncultured Phycisphaeraceae bacterium
GGCGATGAGGCCGACGGCGAGGAGGAAGGCGACGGCGGTCCAGACGACCCCGGTGACGAGGGTTCCGGAAGCGCGGATGTAGTGCGAGTCCGGCCCGTAGGGGAGCGGTTGGGAGAAGTCGGGCAGGTTCCGGCGCGTGTCGACGGGCTCGGCGTCGGGGTGGGGGTGGTCGGGGGGTTCGTCGAGCGGTTCGGCTTCGTCCGCGGGCTCGAGGGCGTCGAGCACGGCCCGCGCGGCCTGGACGTCGGCGCGGCGCACGAGCAGGAGCACCTGCGTCGCTTGCGCGCCCTGCCACCCGAACCCGGCGGCGACCATCCCGCCGAAGACGCGCGCGGGGATGCCCTCGGCCTCGAGCGTCGCGGCGAGGGCGCCGGCCTCGAACTCCGTCCGGCACTGCGCGATCTCGACCAGGGCGTTGGGGTCTTTGGGCATCGGGGGCGTTTCGTTCGCGGCGCCGGGGATGGGTTCAGGGGGGCGAGCGTTCATCCGGGGGCCGGCCCGGTTTTTTCCGCGTTCGGCGTCTGAATGCTTCCTCGGCCCGACCGGAGGATGTTGTTGGGGCGCCGATCAGTCCCAGATCGTCGTGAAGTCGGCGGCTTCCGGGCCCGCCGTCGTATACACGGCGAGGAAGGCGTTCGTGCCGTTGGCATCGTCGGGCTCGTCGTAGAAGAGCGTGTCGCGGTGCTCGGCACCCGAGGTGGTGGTGTAGGTGATGTTGTCCGGCGCCATGTCCGTGTAGAACGAGACGTGGTTGTCGTTGAAGCCGACGAGCCCGGCCCACTGGTTCCTGACGCCGTGCATCTTGAACGTGTTGGTGTTGGGATCGGCGACGATGGGCTTGCGGTCCGCGTCGAGGCCGGTGATGCGCGGGCCGCGGGTGCCGACGGTCGCTTCGGTGGCGCTGAAGGTGTTGTACCAGAGGGCGGCTCGCGGGCCGCGAGGGAGCGTGTGGGCGTAGGAGAAGTTGCTTTTGCCCGAGGCGAAGTCGGCGGCGAAGGCAGGGTCCCAGAGGGCGAGGGCGGGGTCGACGGCGGCGGAGGGGCTGGTGAACTGGTAGTCGGCGTCCTCGACGATGTTCACGTTGACTTCGCTCGGGCTGACGGCCAACTCCGTGGGGAAGTATCCGTCGTAGATGAGCTTGCTGAAGATGTGCGCGGTGACGTCCTTGTGCTCGCCGCCGGGAGCCGCGTCGCTGCCGGCGACGGTGTGGTTGTCGGGGTCGAGCTTGGAGGGCAGGGGATACTCGCCGTGGTTGGACTCGGCGAAGAGGACGAGAGACTGCATGATCGAGCGGAGCTGGATCTGATCCTTCAACTGGCGGTGTGGACGATGCCGGGGGGGCATTGCCGGCAGCAGGATCCCGACCAGCACGACGAGCACGAAGGCCACGAAGAGCAGTTCGATGACCGTGAAACCCCCGGCGGCAGCGGC
Source organism: uncultured Phycisphaeraceae bacterium (assembly GCA_964389385.1). Classification (GTDB taxonomy): domain Bacteria; phylum Planctomycetota; class Phycisphaerae; order Phycisphaerales; family UBA1924; genus CAYMFP01. Next base: position 5,084 of record CAYMFP010000063.1, read on the forward strand.
GCGGCCGCGGGGCGAGAAGGGGGGCAGGGGCGGGGAAAGGCGGGGTCTCTCGCGTTCCATGATGGCCTCCTGCGCTCGTCCCGGTCGCGGCGGGGCCGCGGCCGGGCGTCAACCCAATCTACCCTGCCCGGTCCGGATCTGTTCCCCTCTTTCCGTGAGGATGCCCCCTTGCCCGAGTACGGCCACGTCCCCGTCCTGCCGGCCGAGGTCCTGGCGGCGCTGAGCCCCGAGCCGGGGCAGACCTACCTCGACTGCACGGCCGGGCTCGGGGGGCACGCGGCGGCGGTGGCGGAGCGGCTGGGGTCGGACGGGCGGATCGTTCTGTGCGACCTGGACCCGGGGAATCTGGAACGGGCGGCGGCGAAGGTCCGAGAAGCGATGGGCGGGGCGGCGGAGGACCGTTTGGTGGTGCTGCGGAGCAACTTCGCGCACGCGCCGGCGGAGCTGCGCCGGCGGGGGCTCTCCGCGGACCTCGTCCTCGCCGATCTTGGGTTCGCCTCGACCCAGGTGGACGACCCCGAGCGGGGGCTGTCTTTCCGAGCCGATGGACCGCTGGACATGCGCCTGGACCCCAACGCCCCGGTGACGGCCGAAGAGCTGGTGAACACGCTCCCCGAGCGGGAGCTGGAGCGGGCGATCCGCAGCTTCGGGGAGGACCCGAACGCACGCCGAATCGCGCGGAATATTGTCGCCGTCCGGAAGCAACGTCCGATCACCTCGACCGGACAGCTTGCGGAGGTTGTCCGGTCCGCCGTGCCGGCCTCGCAGCACGGGCGGATCGACCCGGCGACGCGGACGTTCCAGGCGCTGCGCATCGCTGTGAACGACGAGATCGGGAGCCTGGAATCGCTGCTCGCGGCGGTCCGCCGGGCGGCGGAGACGGTGCGGCGGGGGGAGCCGGCGTGGCTCGCCCCGGGGGCGAAGGTCGCGGTGATCGCGTTCCACAGCCTCGAGGACCGCCCGGTGAAGCGGGCCTTCGCGGATCTCGTCCGCGGCGGGCTCGCGGAGGCGATCACGAAGGGTGTGGTGGAGGCGGGGGAGGAGGAGATCGCCCGGAACCCGCGGAGCCGCTCGGCGAAGCTGCGGGCGGTGCGGATCGGCGGAGGGCCCGGCGGGGCGGAGTGAGGACGGTCGGGCCGGCGGAGACGCCGGACGGCGGATTCGGAGAACAGGTCCCGGCGCCGGCGCAGGATGCGGCGGATCGGCCGGGGGAAGATCGGGCGGTTCTGGAACGAGAGAGCAGGGGCGCAGGCCGTGACCCGTGAACACAAGCTCGCGCTGATCGTCGGTTTTTCGCTCATCCTGCTGGTCGGCGTGCTGATCAGCGACCACCTGTCCAAGGCGGGGATGGACGAGCTGGGCAACCCGCCGGCGGGGGCGCCGGTGCTCACCGCCTCGGCGGTCGACGAGGCGCCGGCCGTGGTGCTCGCGCTGCCGGAGCCGAAGGACTGGGCGCTGCCCCCGGACTTCCGCTCGCGGGCGGTGGTGATGGAGACCGGGACGCCGGCCCGCCCGCCGGCCGCCGTGCAGGAGCCTTCGGTCGGCGCGGCGCAGGTTCCGGCCCGCCTCGCCGCGGCGGACCAGCCGGCCGTGATCCGCCAGGGCACGCTGTCGAGCGTGGTCGAGGGGGCGCAGGGCCTGCTGAGCGACGCGGCCGGGCTGCTGGGCGACGGCGGGGCGTTCCTCGCCGCGGACCGGTCGGTGCTGGCGGAGACGCAGCCGGCGGCGCGGCGAACGGGCCCGGCGTCGGGTGCGGCGAACGCCGCGGCCTCCGAGGCGCGGGTCGCCGAACTCAACCCGGCGCTGTTCGCCCAGGAGCGTGAGTACATCGTCAAGCCCGGGGATTCGCTGAGCAAGATCGCCGAGGCGACGCTCGGCAGCCGCGACCGGTGGCCGGAGATCATGCGGGTCAACCAGGACCGGCTGACGGACCCGGCGCTGGTGCGTGCGGGGATGAAGCTCCGCCTGCCGGTGAACGCGCGGCAGTCGCTGGCCGGGGCGACGCCCGCGCAGCGTCCGGCCGCCCCGGCGGCTTCGGGCGGGCGCGAGGGCGGTTCGGTCCGCACGTACACCGTCCGCAAGGGCGACACGCTGAGCCAGATCGCGCAGCGGACGATGGGGTCGGTCGTGCACCAGAGCGCGATCATGAAGCTCAACGGGCTGGACGACCCGAACCGGATCTTCGTCGGGATGGAGCTGAAGATCCCGGAGCGCGGATGAGCGTCGCCTTGGCGGAGGCCCGCCCGGCGCGCCGGGCGGGCGGGGCGCGGAGCCGCGTCCGGACGGGTGCGTCGCCGCGGACGGCGGCCTTGGAGCGTCGGGCCGTGACCTCTCGCGGTGTCGACAGCCAGGCGTTCTGGAAGCTCTCGGCGGTGGTCGTCTGCCTGGGCGGGTGCGCGTGCGGGCTGCTGGCGATGCGTCAGGCCCGCCTGCAGGCCGCGCACGAGCTGGCGGAGGCGCGGCTGCGGGTGCTCGAGCACGACGAGCGGCTCCTGCTGCTGCGGGCCGAGATCGGGCGGCGGATCAGCCCGGAGGGCCTGGAGAGCGTGCTGGCGTCGCTCGACCGCGACGTGCCGGGCTTCCGGTCGCGGCTGGAGGATCGGTGGCTGCTGGGCGAGCGGCCGGCGCTGCCGGCGGTGGGGGACGAGTAACGATGTTCGGGAGCACGGGCAAGGAGACGACGGCCCCCGCGCAGGCGGCCCCGGGCGCGGCCGCGATGCGGCGCGCCGGGCGGGTGGGGCTGCTGTACCTCGGGGCGCTCGTCCTGCTGTTCGGCGTGGTGCTCGCGCGGGTGGGGCAGCTCCAGGCGGCGCCGAGCGCGGCGTTGCGCGAGCACATGAGCGCCCGCACGGCGCGGGCGGAGATCCCGGCGTTGCGGGGCGACCTGCTGGACCGCCGCGGGCGGCTGCTGAGCGCGACGCGGTTCGGGTTCCGGGTGATCGTCGACCCTGTGCTCTTCGCGAACGCGCGGGGCGGAGCGCTCGACCAGGCGATCGTGGAGCTGGCGCAGGCCGGCGGGTTCGATCCGGGGACCGTGGGCGAGCGGATCGTCCGGGCCCTGGCGGAGAACGAGCGCCGCCTGGCGTCGGCCGAGGCCGAGCCGGGACCGGTCGGCGAGGACCCGCGCGACGCGCTGCGGGGTCTGCTGAGCGCGTTCGGCGGGGGTGGGGGCGGGGAAGCAGTGTCGGCCGACGAGGCCCCGGACAACGGGTCCGTCGCCGCCGGCGCGGACGGGGCGCGGCGTCCGATCCGGTACCTGCCGGTGGGCGAGACGCTGGAGAAGGAGCGGGCGGAGGCGGTGGAGACGCTGCGTCTCGCCGGGGTGTACCTCGAGCGCCGCCCGCTGCGTGAGTACTCCGGGGGCGCGGCGGTGGCGTCGATCGTCGGCAAGGTCGGGTTCGAGCACGAGGGCCTGCTCGGCGCCGAGCGGACGCTCGACGAGCGGCTCCGCGGCTCGCCCGGGAGCCTGCTGGAGGTGCGCGACGCGCGCGGCCGGGCGCTCTGGGTGCAGCAGGGGCGGGTGGAGGCCGCGGAGCGCGGCGATGACATCCGCCTCTCGATCGACCTCGCCCTGCAGCGGATAGCGACGGAGGAACTGGAGCGCGGGATCGAGGAGGCGGACGCGGCCGGCGGGCGGCTCGTGATGATCGAGCCGAACACGGGCGAGGTCCTGGCGATGGTCGACCTCATCCGGATCCCCGGGGACGCGGTGCCGTTCCCCTGGGTGGACCGCTCGGTGCCGCGGGGTCAGGATCCGGGCCCGCCGGCGTGGGGCAAGCAGCGGTTCATCGTGCTCAAGGACGACCCGGGCCGGAAGATCCACCCGGCGCTCGGGCGGAACCGGTGCGTCGAGGACGTGTACGAGCCGGGCTCGACGTTCAAGACGTTCATGTGGGCGACGGTGACGGAACTCGGCCGGGCGCAGGTCGACGAGGTGTTCGACACGGAGGGTGGCGTCTGGCGGACGAGCTACGGGCGCCGCATCGAGGACGTGACGCGCCGCGACGAGATGACGTGGGAGGAGGTCCTCTCGAACAGCTCGAACATCGGCATGGTCAAGGCCACCGAGCGGCTGAGCGCCCGGGAGATGCACGCGGGCGTGCAGCGGTTCGGGTTCGGGCAGCGGACGGGGATCGGGCTGCCGGGCGAGAGCCCGGGCATCACGACGGACCTCAAGAACTGGAACAAGTACACGCACACGTCGGTGGCGTTCGGCAACGAGGTGGCGGTGACCCCGGTGCAGATGGTGCGGGCGTTCGCGGCCTTCGCCCGGTCCGGGCGCCTCGCGGGGACGCTGGGCGACATCCGCCTGACGTCGCCGACGGAGAACGAGCCCCCGCCGCTGGCCGCGCGGGTGGTGAGCGAGCCGACGGTGCAGGCCGTGCGGCGGGCGCTGACGACGGTCGTCCAGAAGATGGACGAGGGGATGAAGCGGCGCGACCGGGAGACGCCGGAGCCGACGTACACGATGTTCGGCAAGTCCGGCACGGCGATGATCCCGCTGAACGCCCCGCCCGGCAAGCGACGCCCGACGGGGACGCGCGGGTACTACGAGATGCAGTACAACTCGAGCTTCATCGCCGCCGGGCCGACGGCGGCCCCGCGGCTGGTGGTGCTCGTCGTCATCGACGACCCGGGGCCCGAGCGGATCCGCCGGCGCGAGCACTACGGCAGCAGCGTGGCCGGCCCGGTGGTCCGCCGGGTCATGGAGCGCAGCCTGCGGTACCTGGGCGTGCCCCCGGACGCGGGCGAGGCGGCGCGGGCGACGCCCCCGGGCGTGCTCGCCGCCGCGGCCGACTGAGGTTCTCGGACGGATCCGGGCCCCGCCCGGGCCTGCGCGCCCGGGGAATCTCCTGGCGGTCGTTGCGGGGGCGCATATACTGCGGATCGCCCCGGCGTCGGAGCCGCATCCGCGGCTCGGGCGCCGTCCGCGGCGAGGCCTGAGAGGGAGATCGAGATGCTGAGCGTCAAGCGTTGCGTGCTGGCCGCCGCGTTCGCGGCGGCGGTCGGTTCTACGGCGTCCGCCACCGTCTACGGCGACGCCACGGGCGACGTCTTCGAGGGCCCGCCCGCCTTCTTCGACATCACCTCCGTCGAGGTGACCAACGACGCCTTCAACCTGTACCTGACGATCAACCTGGCCCAGGGGCTGGACCCGAACGACGGCGGGCAGAACTGGGGCAAGTACGGCGTGCTGTTCGACACGGCGGACGGCGGCTCGGGCACCACCGGCTGGACGCGGAACGTGAGCACCCCGGAGGTCAACGACTTCTGGATCGGGAGCTGGGTCGACGGCGGGGGCGGGGCGCAGCTCTGGGCGTTCGAGGGCGGCGCGTGGAACCAGACGGCCTCGGCGGGGGAGCCGGCCCTCGGGTTCGACATGTCCGGCGTCGGCTCCGGCGTCGTGCGGTTCACGGTGTCGCTGGCGGCCCTCGGGCTGCAGATCGGCGACACGTTCCTGTTCGACGTCCTGACGACCGGGAACAACGATTCGCACGGCGGGTTCGACCACCTGAGCCGCGGCGACCAGGCGACGCCGGGCTGGAACGATCCGTCGACGCCGGGCGCCTACCTGTCGTACACCGTCGTCCCCGCGCCGGGCGTCGCCTCGCTCGCGGCGGTGGGGCTCGCCGGCTGGGCGGGGCGTCGGCGCCGCTGAGCCCGCGGGGTGATCGACAACCGGATGTCTCGTCCAGAAGGCCGCGGTTCCGCGGCCTTCCGGCTTTTGGGCGCGTTCGGCGGATCAGGGAGCGATCCGGGGCGGCAGGCCCGCCGCGATGCGCTCGCGGTTGCCGGGCGCGAGCAGGGCCCGGAGGAAGTCCTTGTACGCCGCGTCCGCGGCCGCGAGATCGTCGCTGATGTAGTGCCGGAAGAGGGTCGTCCCGCGGCGGGCGTTGATCTCCTCGATGGGGACCTCGCGGGCGATCCGCCCGGCCTGCGCGTCGCGGAGCAGCTCGCGGAGGCCGGCGGCGGCGCGACTGCCGGCGGCCTCCGCGAGGAAGCGTTCGAGCGCCCACGCCTGCGCGTAGTAGCCGAGGGCCGCGTCGCCGCCGGAGTGGAGCTGCGGCAGGTCCGCGAGCGGTTCGTCGGTCCCCGCGAGCAGGTCGGCCGGCGACTTCGTGAGGAGTTCCTCGAGCGGCATCAGCCGCCCGCGGATCGCCAGGGACTTGAGGCGGTCGAAGCGTTCGACGTTCGCCCACGGCTCCGGGACGGGCTGCCTGGGCCCGACGCCGCCGGGCGGGTCGCGGAAGACGAGCCCCTCCATCGAGACGCCGATCGCCTCGTCGAGCCAGGCGGGCAGCGGCTGGGCGAAGACGGTCTGGTGGTACTGGTGCCACCCCTCGTGGGCCGCGAGGCGGAGCGTGCGTTCGGCGCCGAGGTCGTGGAAGAACCCGCGCCCGCCGGCCGCGAACCCCCCCGAGGGCACGGCGAGGTACGGCTCGGCCGCGCGCCCGAGCAGGCGGCGGGCGATCGCGGACCACTGCTCGGGCGTGGCCATGAGATACGACTCGAGCGGACGCCCCGGGGCCGGGAGGTCTGCCAGGGCCCGGTAGCGTTCGAGCATCGTCTCGAGCACGTAGGGCAGCAGCTCCGCCGTGGGGGAGAGCGGCGCGGTGGTGTAGACGCGGTGGTGGGCGGTGGCGATCGCCTCGCCGCCCGCGCGGTCGAACGTCCACGGCTCGCGGGAGACGGCGACGTCGGGGAGCCAGGAGACGGGCACGGGCGTCTCGGCGACGGCCCCGCGTTCCTCCTGCACCGTCCCGGATGCGCGGGGGTTGCGTTCCTGCTCCAGGCGTTCCTCGTAGGACGGGCCGCGGCCGAGGGGATCGCGCAGGGCGAGGTTGTCCTGGCAGGCCGCGAGCAGCGGGACGGCCGCAAGGAGCATCGGGCGAAGCCCGCGGACGCGGCGGCGCGGGTGGAGCGAACTGGGCGGGTGG
>CAYMFP010000064.1:0-2740 GCA_964389385.1 uncultured Phycisphaeraceae bacterium
GGGGGGCTCCGGTGCTACCCTCCCCCTCCCCATGCTGCTGACGCTCAACGCCAACTCGGTCCGCTCCATGCTGGTGCCGCAGGGCCGCCGCAAGAAGGCGGACCTCGCCCTCCGCGACCTTCCCGCCTACACCCGCGAAGAACTCGGGCTGCACGGGCTCAACATCCCGACCGACATCCTCGCCGGCGCCGCCACCCGCGACGCCCTGACCGACCTCCGCGAGCGCGCCGACAAGGCCGGCGCCTCCATCCTCCTCCTCATGGAGTCCGAGGCCCTCCCCATGGGCGCCGCCGACGAGGCCCGCGCCCAGGCCGGCGTCGACCGCCTCCTCCGCGTCGTCCAGGCCGCCAGCGTCCTCGGCTGCAACTCCGCCTCCGTCGGCGTCGCCACCGAGGGCGCCGGCGACGAGGCCCAGTTCGACCGCATCGCCCAGCGCATGAAGCGCGTGCTCGAACGCGCCGAACGCCTCGAGGTCAACGTCCTCATCTCCCCGCGCCCGGGCCTCACCGAGACCCCGGAGAAGATCACCGAACTCATCAAGAAGATCGGCGGCTTCCGCGTCGGCACCTTCCCGGACTTCGAGGCCGCCGTCCTGAGCGGCGACGGCCCCACCTACATGCGCCGCCTCACCCCCTACGCCTCCGTCGTCAACGCCTCCACCCGCACCTTCGCCGAGCCCGCGGGCGAGGAGCCCGCCCCCCGCAAGCGCAAGAAGCGCCGCGACGAGCCCGATGAGGTCGAGGACCGCGAGCCCGACGAGGCCGAGGCCGACGACGAGGCCGCCCTCGACCTCGACCCCGACGCCAGCCCGGAGGACCGGCTCCTCGCCGCGATCATGGGCGGCGCGGACCTCGACGAGGAGGAGGACGACCTCGGACCCGTCGCCCAGCACGTCGAGTACGACCTCCGCCCGCTCGTCGAGGCCGTCACCGCCGTCGGCTACGACGGCACCCTCTCCATCGACTACCGAGGCGAGGGGGACCCCGCGCTGGGCATCGCCCAGTCGCGGGACGCCCTCGAAGCGGCCCTCGACGCGATCGCGGGGGGGTGAATCCCGGGCCCCGCGGGCTGCGGAGTGCCCCTCGACGCGGTTACACTCAGCGGTAGAACAGGAGGCCGGCATGGGCGCACCCGGCGTCGAAGTGGAGGCTCGAACCGCGGGAAGCCGCGGCCTCGTCCCCCCGCCCTGGGACGAGGATCCCCTCGGCCGCCCTGACGGGTCGGCGGAACGCGTGCCGGACGATCAGCCCATAGTCATCACCATCGACGGCCCCGCCGGGACCGGCAAGAGCACGGTCGCGCGGCGCCTCGCCGACCGCCTCGGCCTCGACTTCCTCGACACCGGCGCCATGTACCGCGCCGCCACCGCCATCATCATCGACGAGAACCTCGACCTCGCCGACGTCGACGCCGTCGTCGAACGCGTCGCCTCCGCCGACCTCCACTTCGACTGGTCCCGCGACCCGCCCGTCGTCATGGCCTGGTTCCGGCCCCTCGACCACCGCATCCGCGACGACGACGTCACCCGCATGGTCAGCCGCGTCGCCGGCTACGGGCCCCTCCGACGCCACATGGTCCGCAAGCAGCAGATCATCGCCCACCAGCACCCCCGCCTCGTCACCGAGGGGCGCGACCAGGGCTCCGTTGTTTTCCCCTCCGCACCGATGAAGTTCTACCTCGACGCCGCCCCGCAGATCCGGGCCCGGCGCCGCGCCGACCAGCTCCGCGAGATGGGACGCGACGCCGACGAGGCCCGGCTCCTCCGCGAGATCATCGAACGCGACCGCTCCGACAGCGAACGCACCGACGGGCCCCTCGTCTGCCCCGCCGACGCCGTCCGCATCGACACCGGGCACATGAGCGTCGAGGAGGTCGTCGCCACGCTCGAACGCCGATCCCGTGAACGCCTCGGCGACCGGCTCCAGGCCGCCGTCGGCGCCCCCCGGCGGGGGCGGAGCGGCTGATGGGGCTCCCGCTCGCGCAGCGCCACGAGGGGTCGAGCTTCAAGCACCGGCTCTTCTACGACCTCTGGAAGCGCAGCCTCAGGCTCCCCTTCCACACCTTCCTGCCGATGACGGTGCGCCACCCCGAGCGCGTCCCCGAGACCGGGCCGCTCCTCATCGTCGCCAACCACCAGAGCTTCCTCGACCCGCCCATCGTCGGCACGCCCCTCGAACGCCACCTCGACTTCATCGCCCGCTCCGGCCTCTTCGCCGACGAACGCTTCGGACGCCTCATCCACACCCTCAACGCCATCCCCATCAAGGAGGAAGGCGGCGACGCCGCCGCCATGAAGGAGGCCCTCCGCCGCCTCGGCGCGGGGCGCGCCGTCCTCCTCTTCCCCGAGGGCTCGCGCACCTTCGACGGCGCCATCGGCCCCTTCAAGCGGGGCGTCGCCGTCCTCGTCAAACGCGCCCGCTGCCCCGTCCTCCCCGTGGCCGTCGAGGGCGCCTTCGACGCCTGGCCCCGCACCCGCAGGCTCCCCCGCCTCGGCGCCCGCGTCGCCGTCATGTACGGGCGCCCCATCCCGCACGACGAACTCATCGAGAGCGGCGCCGACGCCGCCCTCGCCCGCCTCCGCGCCGACATCGACCGGATGCGCCTGGAACTCCGCGCGATCCTCCGGGCCAAGACCGGCGGCCGCTACCCCGCCCCCGGCCCGGGCGACCACCCCATCTCCGAGTCCGCCGCCCCGTCCGTCGCCGCCGACCCCGCCCCGGCGCCCACCTCCGCCGTCTGA
>CAYMFP010000064.1:2840-11994 GCA_964389385.1 uncultured Phycisphaeraceae bacterium
TTCGATCCGAACGCCCGGGGCCGGGGATATCCACGGCGGCTCGCCGCCCGTATATCCGGTGCTGCCGGTACATTCCGCCCCGGCGCGGCTTCAAGGGGATACGACATGCTCAAGACACCGGCACACGCCGGCTGGCTTCGTATAGTCGATCCACGCCCGCGGCCGCGCCGCTCCCCCGGTTCCCCCGGCGGAGGGTCGTGGTGGGACACGGACCCCGTCGGTTCGGCCTCGGGCGCACAACCGGGAGGCTCCACGTGAGCACAGATCAGACCTTCCCCTCCGCGCGGAGGGTGCGTCGCCGCATTGCAGCCGCGCAGGCCTCCGCCTTCGGGCTCGCCACCCTCGTCGTCGCGTGGAGCGCGATCATGGCCAAGGAGGCGACCGTCCGCGGGCAGCGCCCCGAGCCCATGCTCCAGGTGGCCCATGCCGCCCCCGCCCAGGCCGGGCTGATCCCGCAGCGGTCCGCCCAGAGCCACGCCGCCCAGCGCCCCGCGGCCCGCGGACGCGAGGCCCAGCAGCCCGCCGCCCGCCCGCAGCAGGAGTGGCCCGCCGACACCCGCTGGTTCGACGGCCGCCCCGTCCGCCCCGTCCGCACCATCGTGCTCCGCACCACGGCCTACTCCCCCGACGCCATCAGCTGCGCCCCGTTCGACGACGGGCAGACCGCCACGCTCCACAGCGTCGAGACCAACGGCATGGCCCTCGTCGCCGCCGACACCCGCCTGCTCCCGTTCGGCACCCTCGTCTCGATCCCGGGGTACGACAACGAGCGCATCGTCCCGGTCCTCGACCGCGGCGGGCGGATCAAGGGGCGCCGCCTCGACCTGCTCTTCCCGACGCACCGCCAGGCCCGCGCCTGGGGCGTCCAGAACCTGCCCGTCACCATCTGGGAGTACGCCGACGGCAAGCCCGCCACCGACCCCCGCAAGGTCCGGTGACGCCGCGGATCAGCGGACGACCGGCCGGCCCGGACGCGGCTCCAGGTCTCCCATGATCGCGTCGTGGTGCTCTGTGCAGACGAACCCCCGCTCCGTCCCGCTCCGCGGATCGTCGTTGCGGTGGTCGACCACGCAGGCCGCGAGCCCGAGCCGCTCGCGGATCGAGGGCAGGTCCAGGTAGCACGCGTACCGCGTCCAGGCCCGGCAGTTGTTCGACCAGACCTGCTGCTCCCGGTACACCACCTCGAGCCCCGCCCCGCTCAGCTCGCGGTCCAGCGCCGCGAGATGCTCGCAAAGCATCCGGATCTCCTCCCTTTCCGCCGCCGGCTCCGCGCCGTCACCCGCCCGACCGCAGTTCCGAGAGGGAGACCCCCTCCAGCCCCCGCCAGTCGAGCGCGTAGCCGAACTCCGCGTACGGGCCGACGAACCGGGGGTGGTCCAGCGGGCCCGGCTCGGCGCGCTCCGGGTCGAACGTCGGCGCGGCCGCGAAGAGCACCGTCAGGTCCCACGCGTCGAATCGGGCGTCGTTCAGGCGGTCGACGACGCCCGCCGGGACGTCGACGAGGAACGGCTGCCCGATCGGCGCGAGCGTCCGGCGGTCCAGCACGACCATCATCGCCTCGAACCGCCGCCCGGCGACCTGCTGCGGGCGCGAGAGGCGCACGAGCCACGTGGGGGTGCCGCGGGCCTCGTTGGAGACGTCCGTGATCCATCGCCGGACGCGCTCGGCGTACTCCTGGCGCTGCCGCGCGGTCGTCCGCGGGAGGTGGCCGAACGCCTCGCGGTAGGCCCGGCGCAGGTGCGCCAGCATCGCGTCCGGGGCGGCGAGGGGGTCGTCCGGGAGCGTGTCGGTCGGGGTTTCCGCGGGCCGGTCCGGCACGCCCGCCGGTGGGCCGGGCGGGGTGGGTGGGGTGGGTGAGGCGCCGGTCGCGGGGGGCTGGGCCGCGAGGGCTTCCCCCAGCCGGCGCTCGAGGTCCGCGACGCGGGCCAAGAGGACCTCGTTCTGCCGGCGCAGCGCATCGTTCTCCGCGCGGAGCTGCTCGAGTTCCCGCCGGAACTCGGCGGGCGAGGCGTCCTGGGGCGTCAGGGCCGCGAACAGACCGACGGCCGACCCGGCGAGGATGCGAAGCAGAGCGTGCGTCACGTCGCGGCTTCCCGTGGGCCCGCGGGGAAGTGGGGCGGAGGACGAGGGGCGCGGGCCGCCTTGTGTCCGTACTGTACTCGGTTCCGGGGCGCGCGCCTTCCGCCGCAGCCCCCCTCGCCCCAGGACTTCGCCCGTGCTCGTACAGGGATCGGACAGGCCGCGGACCGTGGAGGAACTGCTGGGGCGGGATCTGGCCGCGCGGCTGGACCGGCTGGACGTGCTGAGCCGGAAGGTCTTCGCGGGCAAGCTGCCCGGGGAGCGGCGGAGCAAGAAGAAGGGGCAGTCGGTCGAGTTCGACGACTACCGGGACTACGTGCCGGGGGACGACCTGCGGCACCTGGACTGGACGGTCTTCGCGCGGCACGACAGGTTCGTGGTCAAGCTCTTCCGCGAGGAGGAGGACCTGGCGTTGCACGTGGTGCTGGACATGAGCCCGTCGATGGACACGGGGCGGCCGAACAAGCTCGTGTTCGCGGCGCGGATGGCGATGGCGCTGGGGTACATCGGGCTGGTGAACCAGAACCGGGTGAGCCTGACGACGTTCGGCGGCGTGGAGCGCGGGTTCACGCAGATCAAGGCGATGCGGGGGCGGCGGAACGTGGAGCGGTATGCGCGGGGGCTGCTCGACCGGCTGAACGAGCGGCCCGCGCCCGGCTCGTTCGACCCCGGGGGGGAGCGGACGACGTTCAACGCTGCGGCGAAGCGGCTGGCGTCGACGCGGGTCGGGGCCGGCGTGATGGTGATCCTGAGCGACTTCCTCGACCGCGAGGGGTACGAGGAGGGGCTGAACTACCTCGGCGTCGGGCACGGCTTCGACACGTACTGCCTGCAGGTGCTGAGCCCGGAGGAGCTGGACCCGTCGCGGGCCTCGGACGAGGGGCTCGTCGGCGACCTGCGGCTGACGGACGTGGAGACGGGGCACGGGGCGGAGGTGACGATCACGGGGGCGACGCTGAAGCGGTACCGCGAGCGTCTGGAGCGGTACCTCGCGGGCGTGCGCGAGGCGTGCTCACGGCGCGGGATGACGCACCTGGTGGTGCCGAGCGAGACGGACGTGGGCGAGTACCTGCTGGGGAGCCTGCGGCGGCGGGGGCTGGTGGGATAGGAACTCGGAGCAGCAGATCGGGGTGTCTCCGGAGGCGATCGGACGGCCGGCGCGGTCGCCCTGTCACGCGCCCAAGGCGCGGAAGGCGGCGACGACGGCGAGGGCGAAGGCGCCGATCGCGAGGAGGGCGGTCTTCTGGACCGTCTTCGGGTCGCCGCGTTCGTGGAGGCGGCGGGCGGCGAGAGGGACACCGACGAGCAGGGCGAAGAGGGCGGCCGCGGGGAGTGCGTAGGGGAAGCTCGTGGTCGTCGCGACGACCGGGGCGAGGAAGATCGCCAGGATGACGACGGCGACGATGGGGGCGAGGGCGCGCATGGGTCGGCGGGCGCATTCCCGGCGAGTTTCGGGGTGTTCGTGTGCGGCCGCGCCTTACCGGCCGACGCCGCGGTACATCTCGCCCTTGAACTCCTCGAGGTGGCCGGAGCGCTGGAGGATCTGGTCGAGGACGTCCTTGTAGTCGCGGGGGGGCTGGGGGGGCTCCTTGCCGGTGAGGCTGCGGTAGAGCTCGTCGGTGATGCCGAGGTAGTGCCGCATGCCGTAGTCGTACGCGTCGGCGTGGGCGTCGTCGGAGAGGTCGAGGCGGAGTTCGTTGATGATCTTGGTGCCCAGGCCGATCCACTCCTGGAAGTGCTCGTTGCTGACGTTCTCGTAGAGCCACTGGCCGATCGGGCCGCGCATCGGGGGGCGGGGCATCTGCGTGCCGGGCTTGCCGGTGACCTTGTCGACGAAGCCGCCGTGGTGGACGGCGGGCGACGGGGCGCGGTCCTCGACCTCGGGGATCGGGGCGCCGAGCTGCTTCAGGAGGTCCTCGATGCCGCGGCGGGGCATCATGTCGCCGCGCTCGGTGGCGACCTTGTAGCCCTCGGTGAGGATGGCGACGGCGGAGTCGGTGTCCTGGGCGGCCATGTAGGCGGCGCCGGCGAGCTGGTAGGCCTTGCTCATGCCGGGGTTGAGTTCGGTGGCGCGGCGGTAGGAGCGTGCGGCCTCCTCGTAGCGCCCGGCCTGGTTGAGGGCGCCGCCGAGCGAGAAGTGGACCATGTCGTTCTCGGGGTCGTCCTGGGCCAGCCGCTCGAACTGGGCGATGCGCTCGTTGATGTCCATGCCGGACGATAGGGGATGGGGCGGGCTTCGGACGGCGGGCGGCGTGGGCGGACTCGCGGCGGCGTGCGGGGGATGATGTGGGGATCGAGGAGGAGGAGAGTCATGAACACGGCGACGGCGACGGAGGGGAAGGGCGTGGCGGGGGCGATGACGCCGGCGGAGGTGGCGTTGATCGAGGAGGCGCGGATCGCTCGCGCGGTGGCGGAGGTGGCGTTGGAGTTCATCGAGGTGGCGGGGGGGACGGTGTGCTGGGGCGGTGAGGGGTCGTGGCAGAACGAGGGGCGGGGGCTGGGGCTGCGCGGGCCGGTGTCGGACGAGGACCTGGACCGGCTGTGCGCGTTCCTGGAGGAGCGCGGGGGGCGGGCGCGGATCGACGTGTGCCCGTTCGCGGACGAGACGTTGTTCCGCGGGCTGGCGGCGCGGGGGTTCGTCGTGCGCGAGTTCGAGAACGTGCTGTGCCGGGAGCTGGGCGAGGGGGAGGACTTCCGGGCGTTGCTGCCGGGCGGGTGGCCGACGGGGCCGGGCGGCGAACGGCTGGTGATCGAGGACGTGGACAAGTCGGACGAGGGGCGGGTGCGGGAGTTCGCGGAGGTTTCGCAGAGCGGGTTCCGCCCGGAGGGGGAGGCGATGGGGGAGGCGGAGTGGGCGACGATGCAGCGGATGGCGCGGCATCCGCGGATGTGGCCGATGGTGGCGCGGTTCGGGGAGGAGGCGGTGGGGGGCGGCGCGGTGGAGGCGTGGGAGGTCTCGGGGGCGCTGATCGGGACGAGCGTGACGGCGGCGTTCCGGGGCCGGGGGGTGCAGCAGGCCCTGATGGCCGTGCGGATGGAGCGGGCGCGGGATCTCGGGTGTCGGCTGGTGACGATCGGCTCGGCGCCGGGGATCCCGACGGAGCGGAACGCGTGGCGGCTGGGGTTCCGTGTGGCGTACACCAAGGCGTTGATGGAGCGGCGGGCGTGAACGCTGCCCGGGGCTGGGGGGGAAGTTCCCGCGCCGCGGCGCGGGATGGCCTTGTGGGCGGGGGGTGGGCGGGTATCTTGGAGTGCTCCGCGCGAGCGGAGGGAGATGGCCGCCGCGTGTGCGGTGATCCGAGGTCGTTGGGCCTCCGCGTTCTGCGGGGGCCCGAAGGTCGAAGTCTCGACCGAATCAAGAGGAGATTGCATGAGACGTGTCGTGATTGGTGTTGCCGCGTTGGCCGCCGGCGCCGGGCTCGCCTCGGGGCAGCTCGTGATCTCGGGCGAGCTTGATGTGACGGACCCGACGTACAACCGGACGTTCGAAGACTTCGGCGGCCTGAGCGGCGTGGGCACGAGCGTGTTCTACGACGTGTACGAGATCGGCGTGACGGCCGACGGGACGTACGACTTCTTGGCGGCGTGGTCGTTCGACGGGTTCCTGTTCCTGTACAGCGACTTCGATCCGGGGGCTCCGACGCTGAACGGGATCGTCGGGGACGATGACCTGGGTGGCACCTCCGCCTCGGGGTTCTCGGCGGCGTTGTCGGCGGGCGAGAGCTACTTCCTGGTGGCGACCTCGTTCGGCAACGGGGCGGTCGGGGAGTACACGCTGACGGCGAGCGGGACCGCGGGCCAGGTGTTCCTCGTGCCGGCGCCGGCGGGCGCGGGGTTGCTGGCTGGCGCGGGGCTGCTGGCGGCGCGGCGTCGCCGGGCCTGAGCGTCGACGGATCTGAGAGTTGGAGAGCCGGGCGGCCGACGGGCCGCTCGGTGTTTTTGGGGGAGAGCGGTGCGGGGTGGGGGGATTCAGGCGGCGGCCGCGCGGAGAGGGGGGGCTGGCGTGCGTTCTTGCAGGGGTGTGTGTGGAGCGGAGATGCTTCGGGTGGTGCCGGCGTGGGTGGAGAGGGTGGAGGTGGGGGAGGAGGAGAGGGGGAGGGGAGCTGTGGGTGAGGTCGTGGTGGCTTCGGCGGCGTCGGGTGTGGCGGGCGTCCACGGGCCGGGCGCTGGCGCTTCCGGCTCCGCGCGTTGTCCGTGGTCCGTGTGGTGTTCGTGGGGCGGCGCGGCGGTGCGGTGCGTGGGCTTGGCGAGGGTGGCGGCGGTGCGGAGGAGTTGGCCGGCGGCGAGGCGCTGCGTGTGGGTGGTGTTGGCGTCCATCGCGCGGGCGAGCGTCGCGAGGGCGGCGGGGCGGGCGTCGCGGGCGATGAGTTCGGAGCGGAGGGTTTCCAGGGCGCGGAGGGCGTCGAGCTGGGCGAGCAGGCCGGGCTCGTTCAGGACGGCCGCGAGTTCGGCGGGGGTGAGGGCGAGTTGGCGGCAGAGGTCGAGGGTGGAGACGGAGGCGTCGAGGAGGAGGGCGAGGAGAGGGAGGAGGCCGTCGTCTTCGGGGGCGGCCGGGTTCGTGCCGTCGTCGGTGTTCGCGGGCGCTTCGTGTGCGGCGTGGAGCGCGTCGTCGTGCGCGTTGGCGGGCATGGTCCCTCCCCGTGTGGTGATGGTTCGGGGGCAACGTACACGCGCTTTCGGAGGTGGGCGAGGGGATTCGGGAAGCGGGCGCTGCGCCGGTGACAGAGGGGTGGCAGTGGGGGGCGCACGCCACGCTGCATTGCTCGCCTTGGGCTCGCGAGCGAGCGGTGGTGCTCGGGTGGTCAGGTTTCGGGGGGCGCCGGGCGGCGTCTCAGGGGGATGGTGAAGAGGCCGCAGAGGAGGGCGACGAGGGCGGTGAGGACGGCGCCGGCGCCGAGGATATAGGTAGGGAGTTGCTCGAGGCCGCAGAGCTGGTAGTAGGCAACGAGGGGGAGGGGCTCGTCGAGATCGGGGGCGGGGGTGGGGGTGGGGGAGGTGATGGTGAGTTCGAGGGTGTAGTCGCCGGGCGGGACGGTGCGGAGGGAGGCGATGTTGAGGGCGCGGGGTTTGTCCCAGAGGGGGGAGCGGTCTTCGAGGACGAGTTCCTGCTCGTCGACCGTTTCGCCGGCGGCGTCGCGAAGGACGGCGTGGCCGAGGGAGGCGGGCGGATCCTGCGCGCGGAGCGTTTCGGCGCGTTCGGCGGTGGGGAGGAGGACGTAGAGGCCCTGGCCGTGAGCCGCGGTGAAGGTCTGGCGGAAGGAGAGGGTGACGGCGCCGGGGGTGGAGAGGTCGATCGTGCCGGAGGCGGGGGTCGCGGTGAGGGCGTCGTGGAACCGGGCGTTCCAGTCGAGGGCGCGGTAGGTGAGATAGGCGGCGGCGGCGAGGAAGAGGGCGGTGGTGATGAGCAGGACGCGGCGGAGCACGGGGGGAGTGTAGTGGAGGGGGCGGTGAGGAGATGGGGTGGGATGGGGCGCGCACGCCGCCGCTGCGCCGCTCGCTCTTCGGGCTCGCGAGCGAGCGGTGGTGCTCGGGGGCGTGTTGTTCGGGCGCCGCCACGAATGAAGCCGGAGCGGCTTCATTCGTGCCACCGGCTATTTGGCGGAGACGGTGAGGGTGGCCTTGTTCTCGCGCGGGGCCTGGATGTGGAGGCGGCCGGCGCGGTGCTTGGACCAGTCGGTGACCTTGAGGTCGGGGCTGTCGGGTCCGGCGTGGACCTGGACGATGTCGTAGGTGTTGTTGCGCTGGGCGGGGATGAAGCCGGACTCGCGGATGAGGCGGCAGATGACGGCCTCGTCGAGGCAGTAGGTGGTGCCGGCCGAGGAGACGACGTTCTCCTCCATCATCACCGAGCCCATGTCGTTGGCGCCGAACTGGAGGCCGACCTGGCCGATGTGCGGGCCCATGGTGACCCAGCTGGCGCCGATGGAGTAGATGTTGTCGAGGAAGAGGCGGCTGGTGGCCTGGGTGCGGAGGTACTCGGTGGCGCCGGCGAGGCGGAGGCGGCGACCGAAGTCGCGGTGGGCCTTGGGATCGCCGGCGCCGTCGAGGTTGGCGACGGCGTCGCCGGGGAAGGGGCCATCCGCTCCACCGTCCGTGTTCCACTCTTTGGTGCGGCCGAGGGGGGTGTTCTCGCGTTGGAAGGGCCAGGAGATGAAGGAGACGTAGTGGCCGAAGGGCTCGGGCCTGGAGCGGAGTTGGGCGGGGTAGCGGGCGTCGAGGTCGGCGGCTTGGGGGTCGGCGGCTTGGGGCAGATCGAGCGGGTCCCGTCGCTCACGCTCCGGGTTCGTGGGGGGCAGGGCGCCGTGGAGGAGGGCCTTGTCCTGCCACTGGCGGACGAGGCGCATGTGGTGGATGCGGTCGGCGTAGCCCTCGATGTGCCCGAACATCATCGTGGCGCTGGTGAACATGCCGAGCGAGTGGGCGACGTACATGGTGGTGAGCCACGCGTCGGCGGTGCACTTGCCGAGGCCGATCTTGTCGCGGACGGGTGCGGCGAAGATCTCGCCGCCGCCGCCGGGGAGGGAGTCGAGGCCGGCCTCGCGGAGGCGGACCATGACCCAGCGGAGCTTGTCCTCGAGGGTGGCGCCGGGGGGGTTGAAGAAGTTGACGAACTCGATGAACTCGGGGGGGCTGAAGCCGTGGACGTGGATGTGGGGGAAGCGTTCCTTGATGGCGCGGAGGAGGTCGATGTACCAGTCGAGGGGGAGGTCGGGGTTCATGCCGCCCTGCATGAGGATCTGCGTGCCGCCGATGGCGACGAGTTCGGCGACCTTGTCGAGGAGGGCGGCGTGGTCGAGGGTGTAGGCGTCGGGCTCGTGCCCGGTGCGGCGGAAGGCGCAGAAGGTGCAGGTGGCGGTGCAGATGTTGGTGTAGTTGATGTTGCGGTCGATGACGTAGGTGCGGAGGGTGTCGCCGTGGATGGCGCGGGCTCGGGCGTCGGCGTAGCGGCCGAGGGTGTGGGTGGGTGCGGCGGTGAGGAGTTCGAGCCCCTGTTCGGGCGTGAGGCGGGCCTCTCCGCGGGCGACGGCGGCGAGCAGGCCGTGGTCGGTGGCGGGGAGGTGGGGGTGCTCGGGCG
>CAYMFP010000065.1:0-11982 GCA_964389385.1 uncultured Phycisphaeraceae bacterium
ACCCCACCCACCCCACCGGCAACGAGCGCGGCGACGGCGGAGAGGAGGTGGGCCGGCTCGATCGGCTTGGCGATGTGCCGGTCGTACCCCGCGGCGAGGGCGCGTTCGCGGTCCTCCGGGCGGGCGAAGGCGGTGACGGCCGCGGCGGGCGTGCGGTCGCCGCGCTGGCGGACCTCGCGGATGAGGCTGTAGCCGTCGCGCACGGGCATGCCGATGTCGCTGAGGATCGCGTCGAAGCTCCCGGCGGCGAGGTGCGCCGCGGCCTCGTCGGCGGAGGCGGCGGCGACGACGCTGGCCCCGTGCTCCTCGAGCATGCGCCGGATCATCTCGCGGGTGTCGGGCTCGTCGTCCACGACGAGGAGCCGGCGTCCCTCGAACTCGGCGTGCTCGTCCGGCGCGGCCTCCGGATCGACGGCGAGCGGCCCGGCGTCGCGCCCGCCGCCCGCGGCGAGGGGGAGGCGGACGGTGAAGGTGGCGCCCCGGTCCCGCCCCTCGCTGGCGGCGGCGACGGAGCCGCCGTGGAGTTCGACGAGCTGCCGGACGAGGGAGAGCCCGATGCCGAGCCCGCCGTACTCGCGCGCCGCGGAGGCGTCGGCCTGCCGGAAGCGCTCGAAGAGGAGGGGGAGGAACTCCGGGCGGATGCCGACGCCCGTGTCGGCGACGGCGATCTCCGCGTACTCCGGCTCGTGCGGCGGGGCGTAGCGGACCAGCACGCGCACCCGCCCGCCGGCCGGCGTGAACTTCACGGCGTTGGAGAGCAGGTTGCCGACGATCTGCTGGAGCCGGGCGGGGTCGGCCCGCAGCAGGGGCCGGCCGGGCTCGCACTCGGTCTCGATCTCGACGCCCTTCTGCTCGGCCGCGGGGCGGGCGGCCTCCAGCGCGGTCTCGACGACGGCGGCGAGGTCGACGGGGCGGAGGTGCAGGCGGATCTTGCCGGAGAGGATCCGGCTGACGTCGAGCAGGTCGCTGATGAGGCGGGACTGGGCCCGCGCGCTGCGGTCGATGATCTCGGCGGCGCGGGCGACGCGCTCCGCGTCGCCGGGGGCCTTGCGGAGCAGGTGCGTCCACCCGAGGATGGCGTTCAGCGGCGTGCGCAGCTCGTGGGAGAGCGTGGCGAGGAACTCGTCCTTGAGGCGGTTGGCCCGCTCGGCCTCGGCGCGGGCGGCCTGCTCGCTCTCGAGCAGGCGCAGGCGCTCCTCCCGGGCGAGGTGCTGGTCGTGGACGTCGGTGCAGGTGCCGAACCAGCGGTGCACCCCGGGCTCGTCGACGACGACGCCGAGGAAGAGGTGCCAGCGGTACGCGCCGTCGTGGCGGCGGAGGCGGAACTCGGCCTCGCAGGGCGCGGCGACCGCGACGCACGCCCGCCACTGCTGCTCGGCCGCGGGCCGGTCCTCCGGGTGGACGAGGTCGAGCCAGGGCGTGGCGCCGACGGTGCCCGCGGTCTGCCCCGTGTACGCGAGCCAGCGCTGGTTGCAGTCGAGGATGCGCCCGTCGTTGCCGCAGGACCAGACGAGCTGGGGGATGGTCTCGGCGAGGGCGCGGTACCGCTGCTCGCTGCGGCGCAGCGCGTCCTCGGCGCGGCGGGCGCGGAGCAGCCCGCGGACGGTGGCGACGAACAGCCGCTCGTCGACCGGCTGGGTGAGGTAGGCGTCGGCCCCGGCGTCGAGCCCGTGGGCCTGGTCCTCCGGGCGGACGAAGCTGGCGGACATCTGGAGGACCATGACCGCGGCGGTCCTCGGGTCGGCCTTGAGGCGGCGGCAGACCTCGTACCCGCTGATGTCGGGCAGGCGCACGTCGAGCACGATGAGGTCGGGCAGCGCCTTGGCGAGGCGGAGGGCGGTGGCGCCGTCGGCGGCCTCCTCCACCTCGAAGCCGGCGCGCTTGAGCATCCGCCCGATCGCGTAGCGGTTGGCCTCGGTGTCCTCGACGAGGAGGACGCGTTCGCGTCGATGCTCAAGCATCGGCCGGCTCCTGCGGGCTCGGGGCGGTGCGGGCGGCGGCGGGGACGCCCGGTCCGCGGGCGGCGCCCCCGTCGGAGCGGCTCGCGCCGAAGACGACGGGGATGGCGAGTGTAAAGGTCGAGCCGGCGCCGGGCCGGCTGCGCACCTCGATGTGCCCGCCGAGGAGGTTCGCGAGGCGCCGGCTCAGGCTGAGCCCGAGCCCGGTGCCCTTCTCCAGGCGGCCCGTGTCGTCGCCGACCTGGGTGAACTCCTCGAAGAGGCGGTGCTGGTCGTCGGCGGAGATGCCGATGCCCGTGTCGGCGACGCTCAGGCGCACCAGCCCGTCGCCGGCGTCGGCGGCCGCGACGCGGACCTCGCCGCGGTCCGTGAACTTCAGGGCGTTGGAGATCAGGTTGCGGAGGATCTGCGAGACCTTGCCCTCGTCCGTGAACAGGACGAGCGGGGGCGGGGAGTCGAAGACCAGCTCCACGTCCGCGGAGGTCTGCAGCGGGCGGAACATCCCGCGCAGCGCGCCCAGGAGATCGGCGACGGCGAAGCGGGCCGGGCGCACCTCGACCTTGCCCGCCTCGATCTTCGCCAGGTCCAGCAGGTCGTTGACGAGCTCGAGCAGGCCCTCGGCCGAGCCGAGCATGAGCCGGGCCTGGCGCACGTACTCCTCGCCCAGCGGGCCGTCCTCCTGGAGGAGCATCTGCCGCGCGACCATGATGATCGAGTTGAGCGGCGTGCGCAGCTCGTGCGTCATGTTGGAGAGGAAGCGGCTCTTGAGCTCCGAGGCCTGGCGGAGCGACTCGGCCTTGTCGTCCAGCTCGGAGTACAGCGCCATCACGCCGCGGTTGGTCTCCTCCAGCTCGCGGTTGAGGCGCTCGACCTCGGCCTGCCGCAGGTGCAGCGCCTCGAGGGCGCGCAGGAGTTCCTGGTTCTGGTTCTGGGCCTCCTCGAGGGGGCTCTGCGGGGGGCGGCGGGCGAGGTCGTCGGCGATGTCGGCCGGGGTGGGGCGGGCGCTCGGCAGCCCGCGC
This sequence comes from uncultured Phycisphaeraceae bacterium, assembly GCA_964389385.1. Classification (GTDB taxonomy): domain Bacteria; phylum Planctomycetota; class Phycisphaerae; order Phycisphaerales; family UBA1924; genus CAYMFP01. Next base: position 2,978 of record CAYMFP010000065.1, read on the forward strand.
GGCAGGCGCCGCCCGATGAGCACGCTGGTGCCCGTGCCGGGCGACGAGTCGATCGTGAAGCGGTCGGACAGCCGCTTGGCGCCGATGATGCCCAGGCCCATCCCGGTGGGGGAGACGTAGCGCCCGTCGAGGATCTCCCGGAGGTTCGGGATGCCCGGGCCCTGGTCCGTGACGCGGGCGAGCAGGGTGTCGTCCTGGAGGAAGAACTCGATCGACCCCCCGCCGGCGTAGCGGAAGGCGTTGCGGGCGATCTCGCTCGCGGCCGTGGCGAAGCGGGTCTGGTCCTGGGCGTCGAGGCCGAGCAGCGCCGCGATCTGCCGGGCGCGCTGCCGGGCGAGGACGACGTCGGTCTCGTGGAGGATGCGGACGCGGAGGATCGCGCCGGTCATCGCGGGCCTCCTTCCCCGGACGCCTCCGGAGCGGGCCCGCCCCCGCCGGGCTCGGAGTCGCGGGCGACGAGGACGGTGGCGTCGTCGCGCCCGCGGCGGAAGTCGCGGTACAGCACCCCGGCGATCACGGGCGGGGAGCGCAGCGGCAGCCCGGGGTGGGCGTCGGGACGGGTCTGGCTGTTGAGCCCGTCGGAGTGCATGACCAGGGTCGATCCGGGCGGGAAGGGGTAGGTGAACTCCTGGATCTTCCGGACCTGGTGTCCCAGAGTACCGTTGTGGGAGACGGCGCTGCGGACCTGCCCGCCGGCGAGGACGAGCCCCGCGACGTTCCCCACCCCGGCGAAGGTGAGGACGCCGGCGCGGCGGTCGCAGACGGCGACGGAGACCGACGCGCCGCGGGTCGACCGCAGCGGGCCGTGCATCTGCTCGAGGATCTCGCCCGCCGGGCGCTCGGCGTGCTCGCGGAAGACGCGCTCCACCTCGGCGGAGGCCTCGCGCGCGATCGGCCCGTGCCCGAGCCCGTCGGCGACCATCGCGACCGAGCGCTCGGGGGTCTGGACCACGCCCCACCCGTCGCCGGAGACGGTCTCGCCGGGCATGGGAACGGCGACGACGCCGACCTCCCACCCCCCCGGCGGCGGGGGGCGGTCGCGCCAGAGGCGGCAGAGGACGACGGTCCCGTGGTCGGGGGCGGTGTGCAGGTCGAACGCCGCCGAGAGACGCTCCATCGAGCCGAGCCCGATGCCGCTCGTCCCGGCGGTGGAGTACCCGTCCCGGCGGCACCGTTCGGGGTCGGTCATGCCGGGCCCGGTGTCGACGGCCAGGACCTCGATCCCCACCGCCTCCCCCGCGCGGAGGGAGCGGAGGAGGAGTTCCCCGCCCCGCGCGTGGATCGCCAGGTTCCGGGCGGCCTCGGTGACGACGATCGCCACCTCGCCCCGGCGGGTCTCCCCGAAGCCGAGGTCGGCGGCCAGGGAGACGGCGCTGCGCCGGGCCTCGCCCGCGGCGGAGGGGTCTCCGACGGGGATGACGTGGGTGGCGATCCCGGTGGTCATGGGGTCACTTCCAGCGGGTGACGCTGACGCGCGTGCCGCGTCCGGGCCCGCTGTCGATGGAGAAGTCGTTGACGAGGCGCCGGGACCCGCCGAGCCCGAGCCCGAGCCCGCCGCCGGAGGTGAAGCCGTCCCGCAGCGCCTGCTCGATGTCGGGGATGCCGGGCCCCTGGTCTTCGAAGGTGAGGCGCAGCCCGACGCGGGGGCCCTCGTCGAGAATCTCGAAAGTGGCCTCGCCCCCGCCGCCGTGGATGACGGCGTTGCGGGCGAGTTCGCTGGCGGCGGTGACGATCTTCGTCTGGTCGACGAGGCTGAAGCGGCACTCGGTCGCCCAGGCGCGGGTCGTCTGCCGGACGGTGACGACGTCGTTCTCCGTGCGGACGGGGACGGTCTCACGCTTCCTGACCGTCATCTCCGCCCTCCCGCGGCGTCGCGTGGGCGTCGCCGTCGCCCAGGGACGTGCGGAGGAGGTTCATCCCCTTCTCCACGTTGAGGGCCATGCGCACGCCCGGCAGGCTCATGCCGAGTTCGACGAGCGTGATGGCGACGGCCGGACGCATGCCGACGACGACGGTCTCGGCGTCGAGGACGCGGCTCATCGCCGCGATGTTGGCGATCATGCGCCCGATGAAGGAGTCGACCATCTCGAGGGAGGAGATGTCGATGAGCACGCCCCTGGCGCCGGTCTCGGAGATGCGCGCGGTCAGGTCGTCCTGCAGGGTGAGGGCGAGGCGGTCGTGCATGTCCACCTGGATCGTCACCAGGAGGTACGGGCCCATGCGGAGGATGGGGATGCGGTCCATGGGGTGCCTCGCGCTCAGCGGCGGGTGATCGTGCTGCCGGTCCGGCGGAGCGCGAGGGCGAAGGCGTCGGCCAGGCTCGCCTTCGTCACGACGTCCTGCAGGTTCACGCCGAGGTGGACGATCGTCTGCGCGATCTGCGGGCGGATGCCGCTGATGATGCAGTCGGCGCCCATCAGGCGGGCCGCGGTGACCGTCTTGAGCAGGTGCTGGGCGACCAGCGTGTCGACCGTCGGGACGCCGGTGATGTCGATGATCGCGATCTCGGCCCCGGTGTCGACGATGCGCTGCAGGAGCGTCTCCATCACCGTCTGCGTCCGGGCCGAGTCGAGCGTGCCGATCATGGGCAGCGCGAGAACCCCCTCCCACAGCGCGACGACGGGCGTGCTCAGCTCGAGCATGTCCTGCTGCTGACGCTGGATGACCTCCTCCCGGCTCCGCTGGTGCGCCTCCACCGTCAGCAGCCCGAGCTTGTCGACGAACTCCGTGGCGAGCCAGAGCTGGTCGGCCAGCTCGTCCGGGCGGGAGGCCAGCGCGGCGCGCAGGCGGTTGAACAGCGGCTTCTTGAGCGAGAAGACGAACGTCGCCGTCTCGCTCGGCGAGATGCCGAGCTGGGCCCGCGTCCGCGAGATGCCGTTCATGAACTCCCGGACCCCCTTCCACGAGGGGGAGGCGGGGTCCATCGATCCGCTCTGGGCGGCCTCGCGGAGGGCGGTGATGAACTCCTTCGCCTCGGTGCGGAGGTCGACCTCGCGGATGACGTCCGAGCGCCGCAGCCCGAGCGATCCGATCTCCCGGAGCCATTCGTCGAGGATCTCGCTCTCGTGCCGCCGCAGGAGGTCAGGAAGGATGCCGGCGTTCGATTCGGGCATGGGTGCTCTCCGTCCCGGATGGGGGATCGCAGAGTACACGGGTAGATGCCCGGGGGCGATCACCCCAAGGGTCCGGCTGGTCCGAAATGCGAGCTTGTGTCCATCCCCCGACCAGGCATGGGCCCTATTTTGGCAGGGTGATTTCCTGGTGCGAACACATACCCTTGCTTGAGCAGTGGTTGCGCGGGTGGGGCGTTTGCCCTGGTTCTCCGCTGGAAACTGCGGTAAGCTTCCGGCGATGACGCATCGCGCCGCCCGGGGGGCGTGCCGTTGTGAAGCGGCGGTCGCGGCGCGGGACAAGCCTGCCCGGCGGTGTTCAGATCGTGTTCAGGAGGCTGCTTTGTCGGACGGCGCGGCGCCGACCCGCCGGACTCTTCCGCAATCCTTGGTGACGCCGCGCCCCGGCGCTCCCGCCGCCGTCGGCGAGAATGACCCCATGCCCGCGAGCCGCCCCAGACCCTTGCCGGGCGCCGATTTCCTGAGCGTGCCGGGCGAGATGGCCGCGCGGATGCGGGCGTTCGACTGGAGCGCTCACCCCCTGGGCCCGCCGGACGGCTGGCCGCAGAGCCTCAAGGTGGCCGTGCGGATCCTGCTCACGTCGCGGTACGCGATGTGGATCGGGTGGGGCCCGGAGTTCACGTTCTTCTACAACGACGCGTACCGCCCGACCCTGGGGGTGAAGCACGAGTGGGCGCTGGGGATGCCCGCGCGGGAGCTGTGGTCGGAGATCTGGGCGGACGTCGGCCCGCGGGCCGAGTCCGTGCTCCGGACGGGGGAGGCGACCTGGGACGAGGGGCTGCTGCTCTTCCTGGAGCGGAGCGGGTTCCCGGAGGAGACGTACCACACCTTCTCCTACAGCCCGCTGCCGGACGACGCGGGGGGCGTGGGGGGGATGCTGTGCGTGGTCACGGAGGAGTCCCAGCGGGTCGTCGGCGAGCGTCGCCTGCGCAGCCTGCGGGAGCTGGCGAGCGATCTGACGGCGGTCCGCACCGAGCGGGAGGTGGCTGCGGCGCTGGAGGGGCGCCTCGGGGAGGTGCGGAAAGACGTGCCGTTCGCGCTGCTCTACCTCTTCGAGGAGGACGGGCGGGCGCGACTGGCGGCCGCCCGCGGCGTGCTTCGGGGATCGCCCGCGGCGCCGCTCGAGATGCCGCTGTCGGGCGCGTCGCCGTGGCCGGTGGAGCGGGCGCTCTCCGCGTCGGACGCCCCGGTGCTCGTGGACCTCGACGAGCGTTTCGGGGAGCTGCCGGGCGTGTGGGGGCAGCGGCCGCGGCGGGCGGCGATCGTGCCGCTGGCGCAGCAGGGACAGGAGCGGGCGGCGGGGTGCCTGATCGCGGGGGTCAGCCCGGTGCGTCCGTGGGACGCGGCGTACGCGGGGTTCCTCTCCCTGTTCGCGGGGCAGGTCGCCTCGGCGCTGGCGAACGCCCGGGCGCACGAGGAGGAGCGCCGCCGGACCGAGGCGCTGGCGGAGCTGGACCGGGCGAAGACGGCGTTCTTCTCGAACGTGAGCCACGAGTTCCGGACGCCGCTGACGCTGATGCTCGGCCCGCTCGAGGAGGTGCTCGCCCGGGAGAACGGGGAGCTGCCGCCCGGCGTGCGCGAGGAGCTGACGCTGGCGCGGCGCAACGGGATGCGGCTGCGTCGGCTGGTGAACACGCTGCTGGACTTCTCGCGGATCGAGGCGGGGCGGACGCAGGCCGAGTTCGAGCCGACGGACCTGGCGGCGTGCACGGCGGAGCTGGCGAGCGTGTTCCGGTCCGCGGCCGAGCGGGGCGGGCTGCGCCTGGTCGTGGACTGCCCGGCGCTGCCGGAGCCGGTGTACGTGGACCGGGGGATGTGGGAGAAGGTGGTGCTCAACCTCCTCTCGAACGCGTTCAAGCACACGTTCGAGGGAGAGATCCGGGTGCGGCTGCGGGCCGTGGGCGGGGCGGCGGAGCTGACGGTCGAGGACACGGGGACGGGGATCCCGGAGCCGGCGCTGCCGCGGATCTTCGAGCGGTTCTTCCGGGTGGAGGGGGCGCGGTCGCGGACGCACGAGGGGAGCGGCATCGGGCTGGCGTTCGTGCAGGAGCTGGTGAAGCTGCACGGGGGGACGATCGGGGTGCGCAGCCGGGAGGGGGAGGGGAGCGCGTTCACCGTCGCGATCCCGTTCGGGTCGGCGCACCTGCCGCAGGACCGCCTGCGCCCCGAGGGGGCGGGCGAGCGGGCGCACGCGGAGGCGGTGGCGTTCATCGAGGAGACGCTGCGGTGGATGCCCGAGCCCGAGCCGGGGAACGGACCGGGGAGCGGGGCGGAGCCGGCGGGCGTCGGCGCGGAGGAAGCGTCCGGTGCGGCGAACGCCCGGCCGCGGATCCTGGTCGTGGACGACAGCGCCGACATGCGCGGGTACGTCCGGCGGCTGCTCGCGGGGCAGTACCGGGTGGAGACGGCCGCGGACGGGCGGGAGGCGCTGGAGGCGGTGCGGCGCGATCCTCCGGACCTGGTGCTGACGGACGTGATGATGCCGGGGGTGGACGGGTTCGCCCTGCTGGCGGCGCTGCGGGAGGACGCAGCGACGCGGGCGCTGCCGGTGATCCTGCTGTCGGCGCGGGCCGGCGAGGACGCGCGGGTCGAGGGGCTGCGGGCGGGCGCGGACGACTACATGGTCAAGCCGTTCAGCGCCCGGGAGCTGCAGGCGCGGGTGGGCGCGACGCTGGCGCTGGCGCGGCTGCGGCGGGAGAACCGGGCGGCGCTCGAGGAGGGCGCCTCGCGGTACCGGCAGCTCGTGCACGGGCTGCACGCGGCGGTGTACACGTGCGACGCGGACGGCCGGATCAGCCTGTACAACCGGGCCGCGGTGGAGCTGTGGGGGCGGGAGCCGCGGGCGGGGGTGGACTCCTGGTGCGGCTCGCACCGGATCTACCAGATGGACGGAACGCCGGTGCGGCACGACGCGTGCCGGATGGCGGACGCGGTGCGCGAGGGCCGGGCCACGCGGGGCGTGGAGGCGCTGATCGAGCGTCCGGACGGGACGCGGCGCGCGGTGCTGGCGTACCCGGAGCCGATCCGTGACGACCGGGGGCGGGTGGTCGGGGCGGTGAACCTGCTGGTGGACGTGACGGACCGCAAGATCGCCGAGGAGGCGCTGCGGCGGAGCGAGGCGTTCGCGCGGAGCGTGATCGAGAACAGCCCGGACTCGCTGAAGCTGCTGGACCTCGACGGGCGGATCCTGTGGATGAGCGAGCAGGGGCAGCGGCTGCTGGAACTGCCGGACTTCGACGCCGTGCGGGGGGCGGACTGGCGGACGCTGTGGCCCGCCGAGGAGACGCAGCGCCTGGCCGACGAGGCCGTGGCGGCGGCGAAGGCCGGCGGGGTGGGGCGGTTCCAGGGGCAGCGTCCGACGGCCGCGGGGGCGCTGAAGTGGTGGGACGTGGCGGTGGCGGCGATCCACGGCCCGGACGGGAAGCCGGAGCGTCTGCTGGCGGGCTCGCGCGACGTGACGGAGATGCGGCGGATCGAGGAGGCGCTGCGGGAGAGCGAGCAGCGCGTGCGGCTGGCGACGGAGGCGACGGAGCTGGGGACGTGGGACCACGACATGGTCGGGGACCGGATGCACTGGGACGAGCGGTGCCGCCGGATGTTCGGGCTCTCGCCGGAGGCGCCGCTGGACTACGGCGTCTTCATCGACGCGGTGCACCCCGAGGACCGGGCGCGGGTGGAGGCGGCGGTGCTCGCGGCGACGGACCCGGACGGGCCGGGGCTGTACGGGGTCGAGTACCGCACGGTGAGGGTGGAGGACGGCGTCCAGCGGTGGGTGCGGACGACGGGCAGGGCGTTCTTCGAGGGCCGGCGCCCCACGCGCTTGATCGGGACGATCCAGGACGTCACGGAGCGCAAGCTCGTCGAGCACGAGCTGGAGATGCACCGGCAGAACCTCGAGCGCCTGGTCGAGCAGCGCACGGCCGAGTTCGAGGAGTCGCACCAGCGGCTGCGCCTGTCGGAGCGGATGGCGCTGCTCGGGACGCTGGCGGCCGGGCTCGGGCACGACATGGGGAACCTGCTGGTGCCCGTGCGGGTGCGGGTGGAGGCGCTCGAGCGGGCGGGGCTGCCGCCGGAACTGTGCGAGCACGTGCAGGGGATCCGCACGTCGGCGGACTACCTGCAGCGCCTGGCGAACGGGCTGCGCCTGCTGGCGCTGAACCCGGACCGCGGCGCGGCCGGCGAGGCGACGGACATCCTGGAGTGGTGGCAGGACGCGGAGCCGGTGCTGCGGAACGCGCTGCCGCGGGGGATGCGGCTGGAGGCGCGGCTTCCGGAGGGGCCGTGCCGGGCGAGCGTGCCGCGCCCGGCGCTGACGCAGGCGATCTTCAACCTGGTGCAGAACGCGGGGGACGCGATGCGCGCCCGCGGGCACGGGGAGGTGAAGATCTTCGCGGAGCGCCGCGGCGACGGGGTGCGGATCGGCGTGGTGGACGACGGGCCCGGGATGCCGCCGGAGGTGCGGGCGCGGTGCATGGAGCCGTTCTTCACGACGAAGCCGCGCGGGATCTCGACGGGCCTGGGGCTCGTGCTGGTCTACAGCCTGGTGCGCGACGCGGGAGGGACGATCGAGCTGCACTCCGAGCCCGGGCGGGGGACGGAGTTCGTGCTCACGCTGCCGGCCGCGGAGGACGCCGGCGTGCGCGCGAGCGCGCGGCGGGCGCGGGTGCGCCTGCGTGACGCGCGGCTCCGCGCGTTCGTGATCGCGCAGCTGCGGAGCCTGGGGTGCGCGGAGGCGAACGGCGAGGAGACGCCGGATATCCTCGTGACGGACGTGCGGCCCGAGGGTCGCGCGGGATCGCGGGTGGTCTTCTTCGGGGAAGGGGCGCCCGAGGGGGCGGCGGAGCTCGGGCCGCGTCCGAAACCGCAGGCGATCCGCGAGGCGCTCGCGTGGGCCGTCGGGACCGGGGCGGGGAGAGCGGGGAAGATGGAAGAGATGGGGACGGCGGAGGCCGAGAGCAAACGCACGGGCGGTGTGGCTTCATGATCACGGACGAAGTGGCGATCCTCTGCGTCGACGACAACCCGCTGGTGGCGGATGCGTTGCGGATCAAGTTCGGGCGGGTCGAGGGGTTCCGGTGGGCGGGGTGGCTGCCGAGCGCGGACGATCTGGTCCCAACGGCGATGGGGGAGTGTCCCGGGGTCGTGATCCTGGACGTGGACATGCCGGGGCGGGACGCGTTCGAGGCGGTGGCGGAGCTGGCGGAGCGCTGCCCGGAGGCGCGGGTCATCATGTTCAGCGGGCACGTGCGGCAGGACCTGGTGGACCGGGCGGTGGAGGCGGGGGCGTGGGGGTACGCGTCGAAGAACGACGGCGAGGACGCCCTGCTCGAAGCGATCCGGAATATCCTCGCCGGAGAGTTCGCGCTGACCCCGGAGGTGCGGGAGACCTACGGCCGTTGATCGGAGAGGATCGCATGCCGCCATCGATCTCGGTCCTGTGCGTCGACGACTCCGCGGACATCCGCGATCTGTACCGCCAGCTCATCGACGCGGAGCCGGACCTGCGGTGCGTCGGGACGCTCGAGGGCGCCGAGGGCCTGGTCGAGGAGGTCGTCCGCACGGAGCCGGACGTCGTGCTGCTCGACCTGACGATGCCGGGCCCGGACCCGCTCTCGGCCGTCGAGGAACTCTCGCGGCGGCGCCCGGAGACGCGCGTGCTCCTCTTCAGCGGGTACGACGACGCGGAGACGGCCGACGCGGCGTTGGACGCGGGGGCGTGGGGGCTGGTCTCCAAGCACGGAGACTCGGACCGTGTGCTCGCGGCGATCCGCGCGGTGGCGGGGGGCGAGATCGTGCTGAGCCACCGCGGGTGAGCGGCCGAGCCGCGTTTCGCCAGGGCAAGGGGTGGGCTGGGCTGGAGTGGGGTGGAGTGGG
>CAYMFP010000066.1:0-11953 GCA_964389385.1 uncultured Phycisphaeraceae bacterium
CCCCCACCCCCACCCCCCACCCCCCTCTGCGTCCTCCGCGGCCTCTGCGTTCCTCAGAACGGGAACACGACCGGCGTGATCCCGATCGTGATCCCGGCCGCGAGCAGCGTCAGCGGCAGGCCGAACCGCGTGAAGTCCAGCCACTTGTACCCGCCCGGGCCCATGACCATCAGGTGCGTCTGGTACCCGATGGGGCTGCTGAACTCGCACGAGGCCGCGACCGTGATCGCCACCGCGAACGGCATCGGGCTCAGATCGCTCGCCTGCGCCAGCGCAATCGCGATCGGGAACATGAGCACGGCCGCGGCGTTGTTGCTCATCGCCATCGTGAACACCAGCGTGAGCAGGTAGATCACCGCGAGCAGCACGTGCGGGCCGGCCGGGGCGGCGAGGTCCGTGAAGAACCCGGCGACGGCCACGGCCAGCCCGGTGTTCTCCATCGCCTGCCCGAGCCCGAACGCGGCGCCGATCGCGATCAGGATGTTCCACTGCACGCCGGCCCGGGCCTGCGCCCCGGTGCAGCAGCGCGTGGCGACCATCGCGGCCGCGGCGCACATCGCCCCCACCATCGGGTCCACCCAGTCCACGCTGATCAGGACGACCAGCGCCGCCATGATGAGCACGGCGATCCAGGCGCGGTCGTGCCGCGGGGCGGCCGGCTCCTCGCGCTCGTAGGCGAGGTGGAAGTCCGCGCTCTCGCGGTGGCGCCGGACGAAGCCGGGCGGGGCCTCGAGCAGCAGCGTGTCGCCCGGGCGCAGGCGGATGTCCCCGATCTTGCCCGCCAGCCGGTGCCCCTGCCGGTGCACCGCCAGCACCACCGCCCCGTACCGCGTGCGGATCTGCGACTCGCGGATCGTCTGCCCCACGAGCGCCGAACGCCCGGAGACCACGGCCTCGATCAGCCGCATGCTCGGGCGGTACTTGGCGTCGCAGGCCCCGCCCGTCTCGTCGGAGACCGGGGAGAGCCCCCGGAACTGCTGCAGCTCCACCACCGAGTCCAGGTCGCCCACGAAGACGAGGATGTCGCCCGGGAGGATGACGGTCTCCTCCGGGTCGACGGCCAGCACGGGCTCCGGCTCGCGGTCGATCCGCGAGAGGTAGAGCCCGCGGAGGTGCCGCAGCCCGCCCTGCTCGACCGTGCGCCCGACGAGCGGGGAGTTGGCCTCCACCCGGACGGCGCAGAGGTACTGCCGCGCCTGGGCCCGGCGGGCCTGCTCCGTCGGGCGCTCGCGGACAGGCAGCAGCAGCCGCCCGAAGGCGAGCATGTACGCCACGCCGGCCAGGGCCACGGGCAGGCCGACGGCCGCGATGGTGAACATGCCGAAGGCGAGGGTCTGCCCCTCGCGGTCGGGGTCCGGGATGGCGGCCTTGGCGAGCAGCCCGGCGACGACGACGTTCGTGCTCGTGCCGATGAGGGTGCAGACGCCGCCGAGGACGGAGGCGAAGGAGAGGGGCATGAAGAGCCGGGCCGCCGGGACGCCGGTGCGGCGGGCGATGGTGTCCAGCACCGGCAGGAACATGGCGACGATGGGCGTGTTGTTGATGAAGGCGGAGAGGCCGGTGACGGGGAGGATGAGCCGGGCCTGGGCGGCGATGGCGGACCTGGGGGAGCCGATGAGGCGGGCGGCGATGGCGGCCATCGCGCCCGTCTCCTTCATGCCGACGGCGACGACGTAGAGCATCGCGACGGTGATGACGGCCGGGGAGGCGAAGCCGCCGGCGAACTCGGCGGGGGTGAGGATGTGGGCGTCGGTGGCCTGCCCGACGAGCATGAGGAGGAGGCCGGCGCCGACGATGACGGCGTCGGCGCTCCAGCGCCCGGCCATGAGCGCGGCGACCATCGCGAGGATGATCGTTCCGGTGATCCAGGCCTCCCAGGGCATGCGGCGGGTCCGAAGGGGGGATCAGGCGAGGTTCAGGTGCTTGATGGCCTCGAGGACGAGGGCATGAACGCGGGCGGGGGCGCAGACGATGCCGCGGTTGCGTTCGAGGCCGCGGCCGCGGGAGAAGTCGAGGTCGTTGCCGTGGATGTCGGTGACGAAGCAGCCGGCCTCGTTGGCGATGGCCGAGCCGGCGGCGTGGTCCCAGATGCGTTCGACGTAGCCGGGCTTGGTGGGGAGGCGGAGGTAGACGTCGGCCTGGCCGCGGGCGACGACGGCGTACTTGGCCTGGGAGTCCATGCGGAGGGGGTCTTCGCTGGGGACGCCCTTGGCGGCGAGGTATTCGAGGACGCGGTCGGTGTCGGAGTGGCTGGTGTGGGCGGCCTCGACGGAGGCCGTGGGGACGATGGAGTCCCGCGGGTCGCGGTCGAGGTGGCTGAGGCGGTGGGCGTCCGCGGTGGCGGCGTCGCAGGTGGTCTCCCAGACGCCCTCGTGCTTGACGGCGAAGTAGAGGGAGCCGCGGGGGTCGGGGACGTCGACGGAGGCGGAGAAGTCGAGCGGGAGGTTGGGGCAGCCCATGACGCCGAGGGTGGCGGCGTCGCGTTCGACGTAGCCGAGGGCGACGGCGTACTGCTGGTTGCGGAGGAAGCCCTTGGTGCCGTCGATGGGGTCGAGGGTCCAGAAGGAGGCGTGCTCGGCGGGGTCCGCGGCGCCGACGTCGATGGCGGAGAGGACGAGGTCGGGGGTGGCGTCGGGCCAGGCCTCGCGGACGGCGGAGACGACGGCGTCGAGGTGGGCGGCGTGGGCGGGGTCTCGGAGGAAGGCGGAGTTCTCCTCGGCGACGAGGACGATCTCGCCGAGGCGCTCGGAGAGGACCTTGGCGACGACGGCCTGGGAGGCGAAGTCGGCGACGGTGACGGGGGAGCGGTCGTCCTTGGTGATGGCGCGGACCTCGTCCAGGCGGGCCTGGACGGAGCGGCAGACGGAGGAGGCGAGGCAGACGGCCTCGCGGGCGGCGTCCACAAATCGGGCGTCGGGCATCGGGAAAGATCTCCTCCGGGTCCGCAGAGAACGGCGATCGGGCGGGCCGGCTTCAGGCCCGGGCGTGAAGAAGGCCCGAAGCGGGTAGGTTACCGGGCGGGGGTGGGGGCCGGAACGTCGGCGAGGATGCCGGCGGCCGCGAGGGCGGCGAGGCAGCGTTCGACGGCCTCGGCGACGGGGGTCTCGGCGGTGCGGATGTGGACTTCGGGGGCGTGCGGGGGCTCGTAGGGGTCGTCGATGCCGGTGAAGCCGGTGATCTGCCCGGCGCGGGCCTTCTTGTAGAGGCCCTTGGGGTCGCGGGATTCGCACACCTCAATAGGGGTGTCGATGAAGACTTCGAGGAAGGGGATGCCGTCGGCGTCGTGGATGGCCCGGACGCGGTCGCGGTCGGCGCGGTAGGGGGAGATGAAGCTGGTGAGGGCGAGGACGGAGGCGTCGGCGAAGAGCTTGGCGACCTCGCCGATGCGGCGGATGTTCTCCTCGCGGTCGGGCTTGGAGAAGCCGAGGTTGCTGCAGAGCCCGTGGCGGACGTTGTCGCCGTCGAGTCGGTAGGCGGGGACGCCGGCGGCGACGAGGCGGTGCTCCAGGGCGGCGGCGACGGTGGACTTTCCGGAGCCGGAGAGCCCGGTGAACCAGAGGGTGGCGCCGCGCCGGCCGAGGAGTTCGGCGCGGCGCTCGCGGGTGAGTTCGCCCTGGTGCCAGACGATGTTGGGGTCGTCTGGGTGTCGGCGGGGGGCGGTGTGGGTGGGGTTCTCGGGCATGGATCTTCCGTCGCTGCCGGCGCGGCCGTGGCGACCGGGAGGCATGGTACGGGATATCGCACGAAGCGGTTGGCGCGGGGTCGGTTTCGGACCGCTATCCTCATGATCCGCGGCCGCGGAGAGGCGGCCGGGGCGAGCTTGGACGAGGTTCGAGGGCGGATGCAGCCATGACGGAGAGTCCTTACTATCGGGTGGGGCACCTCCGCGCCTTGGAGGCGGAGGCGATCCACATCATGCGGGAGGTGGCCGCGGAGTTCGAGCGCCCGGCGCTGCTGTTCAGCGGCGGGAAGGACTCGATCTGCATGGTGCACCTGGCGTGCAAGGCGTTCCGCCCGGCGAAGTTCCCGTTCCCGCTGGTGCACATCGACACGGGGCACAACTTCCCGGAGACGATCGAGTTCCGGGACCGGCTGGTGGAGCGGCTGGGGGAGCGTCTGATCGTGGCGAGCGTGGAGGACGCGATCCGTCGCGGGGTGGCGCGGGAGGACCCGGGGCCGAACCCGTCGCGGAACCGGGCGCAGATCCCGACGCTGCTCGAGTGCATCGAGGAGCACCGGTTCCAGGCGTTGTTCGGCGGGGCGCGGCGGGACGAGGAGAAGGCGCGGGCGAAGGAGCGGATCTTCAGCTTCCGGGACGAGTTCGGGCAGTGGGACCCGAAGAACCAGCGTCCGGAGCTGTGGAACCTGTACAACGCGCGGATCCGTCCGGGGGAGCACATCCGCGTGTTCCCGCTGTCCAACTGGACGGAGATGGACGTGTGGCAGTACATCAAACTCGAGGGGATCGAGCTGCCGAGCCTGTACTTCAGCCACGAGCGCGACGTCTTCATGCGCCAAGGCATGATGATGGCCGCGAACGAGTTCCTGCCGCTGCGGAACGGCGAGCGTCTGGAACGCCGGACGGTGCGGTTCCGGACGATCGGGGACATGACGTGCACGGCCGCGGTGGAGAGCGTGGCGAGCACGCTGGAGCACATCGTCGCGGAGGTGGCGGCGGCGCGGGCGTCGGAGCGCGGGGCGCGGGCCGACGACCGGACGAGCGACGCGGCGATGGAGGACCGGAAGAAAGAAGGCTACTTCTAGCACGCGGCATTCGGGATTCGGCAGTCGGCATTCGGAGGAAGGTGCGGAGCCTCTCCGGACGGCCGGGCCGACCCGACCGCTCCGCCCGTCCGTGACCGCCGCATCCTGATCCTCGATTGCCGATTCCCGACTGCCGAATTCCGGACCCAGCCATGACCAACGCACCCGTGACCGAGGCGGCCGACATGGCCAAGGACGCGTACCTGAACATGGACCTGCTGCGTCTGCTGACGTGCGGGTCGGTGGACGACGGGAAGTCCACGCTGATCGGTCGCCTGCTGTACGACACGAAGACGATCTTCGAGGACCAGCTCGAGGCGGCGCGGCTGGCGTCGATGGGGCGGGGCGACGAGCGGGTGAACCTGGCGCTGCTGACGGACGGGCTGCGGGCGGAGCGCGAGCAGGGGATCACGATCGACGTGGCGTACCGGTACTTCGCGACGCCGAAGCGCAAGTTCATCATCGCGGACTGCCCGGGGCACGTGCAGTACACGCGGAACATGGTGACGGGGGCGAGCACGGCGCAGATGGCGCTGATCCTGGTGGACGCGCGGACCGGGGTGATCGAGCAGACGAAGCGGCACGCGTTCATCACGAGCCTGCTGCGGATCCCGCACCTGGTGCTGTGCGTCAACAAGATGGACCTGGTGGGGTACAGCCAGGAGCGGTTCGAGGCGATCAAGCGGGAGTTCGAGGAGTTCATCGCGCGGTTCGAGGTCGCGGACGTCTCGTTCGTCCCGATGTCGGCGCTCAACGGCGACAACGTGGTGGAGCGCAGCGAGAACATGCCCTGGTACCAGGGCTCGAGCCTGCTGCACAAGCTGGAGAGCGTGCACATCGCCAGCGACAAGGACCTGATCGACTGCCGCTTCCCGGTGCAGTGGGTGGTGCGTCCGCAGACGGACGAGCACCACGACTACCGCGGGTACGCGGGGACGGTGGCGGCGGGCGTGTTCAAGGTGGGCGACGACGTGGTGGCGCTGCCGAGCGGGATGCCGAGCCGGATCGCGGCGATCGACATGCCCGGGCCGGGCGGGATCGAGCCGCTCCAGCAGGCGCACCCGCCGATGTCCGTGGTGCTCCGGCTGGAGGACGACGTCGACATCTCGCGCGGGGACATGCTCTGCCGCCCGCGGAACCGGCCGGAGGTCGGGCAGGACATCGACGCGATGGTGGTGTGGATGGCGGCGGAGCCGATGCAGGTTCGGAAGAAGTACGCGATCAAGCACACGACGAACTCGGCGCGGTGCATGATCAAGGACCTGCAGTACCGGGTGGACATCCACTCGCTGCACCGCGAGCCGGCGACGGAGCTGGGGCTGAACGAGATCGGGCGCGTCTCGATGCGCACGACCAAGCCGCTGTTCTACGACCCGTACCGGCAGTGCCGGGCGACGGGCGGGTTCATCATCATCGACGAGGCGACGAACAACACGGTCGGGGCGGGGATGATCGTGGGCGAGTCGGCGGTCGTCTGAGCGCGGGCCGCGGAGGGCCGCGAAGACCGCCGGGGAGGGCGCGTCGGCTGCCGCGCGTCCCCGCGGGGTGCGCGTGCCGATCCGCCTGCCGCCGCGGGGGGATCCGCGGTACATTGTCGGCATGCTGAGAGACCTGCTGGGAGCGTTGTTCGTCGAGAACGAGACGCGGGGCGAGGCCCTCAAGACGTGCGTGCTCATGCTCGTTCTCGGCGTGATCCTCGCCGGGGCCGCGTGGTGGCTGCTCGACGCGTCGCTGGCGATCCACGAAGGGTACGAGGAGATCTCCGGCTCGCTGTCGAGGCGGCGGCGGCGCGGCGGTGGGCTGCCGGCGCTCATGCTGCTCGGCGGCGGGGTATTCGGCTTCGTGAGCCTCTTCCTCCTCGTCGGGGCGCCGATCACGCTGTTCCGGGTGAAGAAGCGGCCGTGAGGCCGGACGCCGGATCTCTCGAGCAGATATCGCCGCTGGTGACGGCCTCCGCTCGGGCGCCCGTGCTCCGACTGAGTTCCGCTGATCTGCTGCCCTGAACTCCTGGCCCGGCGCGGTCCCCTCTCGAACGTCGCGCGCGGGGCGGGCCCTCCCCGAGGGCGGGCGAGGGCGCGTACAACTGTGCATGTCTCCGGAGTCGGTGAGCCTGGCCTCCGTCGCTCTCGGGGCGACCGCGTTCGCGGGGCTGTGGACGCTCGAGGCCGTCTTCCCGCTCGTTCGGCACACGCGCGAGCACGACTCGCTCGGGCGGCGGGCGCGGAACCTGGCGATGGCCGGGATCAACGCGGGGGTGGCGGCGCTCGGGTTCGGCGCGCTGCTGAGCCTGACGCTGGAGTTCGGGCGGGCGCACGGGATCGGCCCGCTGCACTGGCTGCGCCCGGCGGCGTGGGCGGCCGGGGACGCCGCGGGGCCGGCGGCGGGCGTCGCCGCCCGGGTGCTGACGTTCGCGCTGGCCTTCTGCGTTCTGGACCTGTGGCACTACGCGTTCCACGTGCTGGCGCACAAGGTCCCGGCGCTCTGGCGGTTCCACGTGGTGCACCACAACGACCCGCACGTGGACGTGACGACCGCGAACCGCTTCCACTTCGGCGAGGTGGCGATCCAGCAGGCCCTCTCGCTGCCGCTGTACCTGCTGCTCGGCGTGGGGGTGTTCGAGTTGCTGGTCTACAACGCCGTGCTCGTTCCCGTGGCGCTGTTCCACCACGCGAACGTGCGGGTGCCGCCGCGGGTGGACCGCCTCCTCTCGGCGCTCATCGTCACGCCGAGCATGCACTTCGTGCATCATTCGAAGTGGGTCGAGGAAACGGACAGCAACTTCTCGGCCGTGCTCAGCGTCTGGGACCGGCTCTTCCGCACGTACCGCCGGCGCCCGGTCGAGGAGATCGACTTCGGCCTCGGCGGGTACGAAGAGCGCGACTACGCGACGCTGCGCGGGATGCTCGCGACGCCGCTGGAGCGCGCGAAGGCGACGCTGGGGGAGCCGGGTGGACGCGCCGGCGGGGGCGCGCCGCGGCCGGACGCCCCGGGAGCGGAGGTCGAGGCGAAAGCGGCCGTGCCGACGCCGGCGGCGCGATCCCGGGCCTGATCCTGCGCCTCGCGCCGGCGCGGGGAGCACGCGAAGAGACGAAGATCTGCGACCCCTTCGCGTGCGCCCCCGTCCGCCGACGCCACGCCGGGGACGCCGTGCCCCGCGGCGGAGGGTCGCCGATCAGGCGGCGCGGAGGGCACGGGCGGAGCGGGCGTAGAGCAGGGCGACGGCGAGCATGAGCAGCCCGACGCCGACGAAGCTCGCGGCCCGCCAGACCGGCGCCACCGTCGCGAGATCCGCGATCACGACCTTGCACCCGGCGACGCCCAGCAGGGCGAGCCCGCACCAGCGGACCGGCGGGACGCGGCGGAGGAACCCGCCGACGATGAGCCCCGCGGCGGCGAGGGCCCACCAGAGCGAGACGGCCGCGCCGCGGGCGGCCGCGTCGTCGGTCGCGATCTCGGCGACCCGGGCGAGTTCGAGCGTGGTCGCGGCGAGCGCGGCGAGGACCGCCAGCGCCGCGAGGAAGGCTCGGGTTCCCGGGATCGTCCAGCGGGCGCGGGCGAGCCGGATCGCGGCGACGCACGCGGCGGCGAGGGCGAGCCCGAGCAGCAGCCCGCGGTGCAGCAGCGGCGGAGCGGAGGAATCGAACCAGCCGGGGATGAAGGCGGCGCCCGTCGCGGCCGCGGAGGCGAGCAGGCCTGCGGCGCCGATCGCGTCGAGGGCCAGGCGGCGGTCGAGGCGGTGCAGCGCGACGGCGCCGAGGGCGATCAGGCCCCAGGCGCTCGCGATCGTCGGCAGCCCCCCGGCGGGCACGGCCGCTTTGGTGTAGAGGGCGGCGCCGGCGAGGGCGACGCCGACGGCCGCGAGAACCTTGGCGGCGATCTCGGCGGCGGGGCCGGACCTCGCGTGGGCGCGGGCGGCGGCGAGCAGCGCGGCGGCCGTGGCCCACAGCCCGAGCGTGGCCGGCCCGACGGGGGCGTTCAGGAACGCGCCGGGGAAGAGTTCGGGGCGGCGCCACCAGGCGGAGAACAGCGCGGGGAAGACGCTCAGCGAGGCCAGCGCGACGCCGGCCCACGCAAGGCCGGGGCGGCGCAGGGCGTTGGCGGCGGCGAGCGCGGCGAGCCCGAGCAGCGCCCACGCGGCGGCGACGGCGATCGCCGAGGCGTCCGGGTGCACCGCGGCCGCGGCGGCGACGCCGACCCCGGCGGCGGCGCAGGCGGAGCCCAGGGCTCGCCAGCGTCGCGGCGCCGGGTGGAGGATCGCGGCGGCGGCGATCCACGCGCCGGCCGCGGAGAGGGCCAGGGGCGTCCAGGGCGTGAAGACGAGCCCGAGGAGCGGCGTGCCGCCGGTGTGCCAGACGAAGGAATCGATGAGGAGGATGCGGAGGGTGGCGATGGCGAGGATGATCGCGCCGTAGACGTCGAGGGGGCGGGAGCGGATCCAGCGTCCGGCCGCGAAGCCGCCGAGGCCCATCGCCAGCCACGCCGCGGCCTGCGCGGGCCCGGAGAGGGCGGTGGCGACGGTCGCGATGAGCAGGGCCGCGGCCTGTCCGAGCAGGGCCGCCCCGAGGCGCTCGGCGCCGGTGCGGGGCAGGTCGGTCAGGATGCGCAGGTGCCCGGCGAGGACGAAGGAGACGAGGGCGGCGAGGACGGTGAACGCGGCCGGGGCCGTCCAGACCGGCGGGGCGGAGGAAGCGACGGCGCAGGCGGAGCCGGCGAGGGCGGCGGACCAGAGCGTCGTGCTGACGCTGGTCAGCAGGGGGAGTGCGGCTCGGCGGCCGAGGGACGGCGCGGACGGCGGGGCGTCTTCAGCGGCGTCCGCGGTGCGCGGCTCGCGCCTGGCGGTCAGGACGAGTTCGGCGTGCATGAGCAGCCAGACGGCGACGGCGAAGCCGGCGACGAGCAGCGCGTGGTCGCGTGCGTTCGCGGCGCCCCACGCGCCGCCGAGGAGGAGCGTCGCCCACCAGACGACCGCGCGGAGCGGGGCGAAGCGCCCGTCGCGGATGCTCAGCCCGAGCCCGAGGGCCATGAGCGAGAGCAGGTAGACGGGCATGACGACGGGGCTCGCGTCCGGAGAGCGGAGGAGGAGCGGCGTGAGGTAGCCGCCGACGAGCGAGAGGATGGCGACGCTGAGGAGCCCGGCGCGGACGGCGACCGCGACGCCGAGCAGGGCCGAGGCGACGAGGAGGGCGAACGTCCACGCGGGGCCGACGAGCCCGTACTGGGCGTGGGCGGCGAAGAGCGAGGCGTAGACGGCCCCGACGCCCGCGGCCGAGAGCCCGGCGGAGGCGGGGCGTCCGAGGCGGCGGAGGGCGAGTTCGCCGAAGGCGAGCAGGGCGACGCCGGAGAGCAGCCCGGCGCCGACCTTGGCGGCCGGGGGCACCATCCCGAGCCAGCCGGCGTCGTAGGCGACTTTGAGGAAGAGGGCGACGCCCGCGACGACGACGAGGGCGCCGGCGGACATGAAGAACTTGGCGCCGATGAGGCGTTCGAGATCGAAGGGCTTGCGGGTGCTCGGGGTGGGCGGCGCGGGCGGCAGGATGGGGGCGGGTGAGACCGTCGGCGGCGCCGGGGGTTCGTCGGCGCCGGGCGCTGCGGGGACGGCCGCGCGGAGGGCGTTGAGCTGACGCAGGGCGTCGGCGCGGGCGGGGCTGAACGCGGGGGACTGGGGCGGGGGTGGGGGTGGGGAGACGGGCCCGGTCGACGCGGGGAACGCGGGAGGCAGGGGCGAGGAAGGCTCGGGAGCCGCGGCCGGCTCGGACGGTCGGGCGAGGCCGACGGCGTTCTCAAGGCTCAGGAGCCGCCGCTCGATCCGGTCGAGGCGTTGTTCGAGTTCGGTCACGGGCACGGGGAGGCTCCTGTTGTTAGCAAGTGCTAACTTGAAGATACTGCCTTCCGGGCCGGACTGCAAGCGCCCTGTCGGGAATTTGCGGCGCGGGGGATACCGACGGCGATCCCCGCGGCCGGAAGGTCCGGGAACGTGCGGAAGGGGCCCGGTAGGCTCCCGGCATGCGCCGATCCAGGAGGAACACGCCGCTGATCTGGGCCTTGGCCGTGCTGCTCGCCGGAACCGGCGGGTGCATGCGGTCGCTGCGGGCGTCGCTGCCGCGGGTCGAGGGGGAGGTGGCGGTCGAGGGGCGGACGGACGGGGCGGGGCTGGGGGCCCCGGTGGTGATCGAGCGGGACCTGCGGGGGAACGCGACGGTCGTCGCCGAGGACGGGTACGACGCGGCCTTCGGGCACGGGTTCCTGCACGCGCAGGACCGGTTCACGCAGATGGACTACGTGCGTCGCTCGGCCGCGGGAGAGCTGGCGGAGGTCTTCGGGGCGGGGGCGCTGCCGCGGGACGGGGCGATGCGTCCGCTGCGGCTGCGGGAGGCGGCGCGGCGGATCCTGGACGAGGCGACGGCGGAGCAGCGCCGGCTGCTGGAGGCGTACGCGGCCGGCGTGAACGCGGCGCTGGCGGACCGCCCGAAGCCGCCGCCGGAGTACGTGCTGCTGGGGGTGCGCCCGGAGGCGTGGACGCCGGAGGACAGCGTGCTGGTGCTGCTGTACTTCGCGCACGAGCTGCAGTTCTCGCGGCGGTTCGAGCTGCGGCGGTGGGTGCTGGAGCAGAGCGCGGCGCCGGAGGTGGCGGCGTTCCTGACGCCGCTGGCCCGCGCGTACGACGCGCCGATGTTCCCGGAACCCGAGGGGAGCGTCGCGGCCCTGCCGCCGCTGCCGGGGCCGGAGGTGGTGGACCTGCGCCGGCCGTGGGCGAACCGCGGCGCGGATCGGGAACGGGCGGCGTGGAATGGAGCGGGGCTGCCGCCGGAGCCGGTCGGGTCGAACGCGTGGGCCGTGGCGGGGAGCCGGACGCCGGATGGGCGGGCGGTGCTGGCGAACGACCCGCACCTGCCGCTGAGCCTGCCGAACGTGTGGCACCGGGCGGCGCTGCGGATCGGGGGGCGGACGGTGGCGGGCGTGTCGGCGCCGGGGGTGCCGGGGATCGCGATCGGGGCTTCGGACCACGTGGCGTGGGGGTTCACGACGCCGTACCTGGACTACCAGGACCTGGTGCTGGTGGAGCCGGACCCGGAGGATCCGTCGCGGTACCTGGGCCCGGAGGGGGCGGAGGCGTTCGAGGATGTGGCCGAGGCCGTGCCGGTGCGGGGGGGTGGGGAGGGGGGTGGGGATGGGGAGGAGATGATCCGGT
>CAYMFP010000067.1:0-11874 GCA_964389385.1 uncultured Phycisphaeraceae bacterium
GGGCGCTCGGAGCATTCCAAGACCCAGTCCTCAAGACTTTCTCAACCCACCCCCACCCCCTCACTCCCCCGCGGCTTCCCGCTGGTGACCACCAAGAAGCTGCACCTGCGTTCGATCATCCACGAGCTGCTGTGGTTCCTGCGGGGCGAGACGAACATCGCGTACTTGAAGAAGCACGGGGTCTCCATCTGGGACGAGTGGGCGGACGCGGACGGGGACCTCGGGCCGGTGTACGGCAAGCAGTGGCGCAGCTGGGCGGCGCCGGACGGGCGCACGATCGACCAGATCTCCGGGGTGCTCGAATCCCTGCGGAACAAGCCGGAATCGCGCCGGCACGTGGTGACGGCGTGGAACCCGGCGGACGTGGACGACATGGCGCTGCCGCCGTGCCATTGTTTGTTTCAGTTCTACGTGGCGCCGGCATTCGGCAGTCGGCCATCGGCAGTCGGGGGAGGGGAACCGGCAGCCGGCAACCGGCAGCCGTCCGGCGCCTCCGCCCCGGATGCCGGCTGCCGGACCCCGGATCCCGCCTCCGACCCCCGGCCGCGGCTCTCGCTGCAGCTCTACCAGCGTTCGGCGGACGTGTTCCTCGGCGTCCCGTTCAACATCGCCAGCTACGCGCTGCTGGCGCAGATGGTCGCGCACGTGCTGGACTACCGCCCGCACGAGTTCATCCACACGCTGGGGGATGCGCACCTGTACCTGAACCACGTCGAGCAGGCGGAGCTGCAGCTCTCGCGCGACCCGAGGCCCGGGCCGACGATGCGCCTCAACCCCGCGGCCCGCGACCTGTTCGGCTTCCGCTACGAGGACTTCACGCTCGAGCGCTACGACCCGCACCCGCACATCAAGGCGGCGGTGGCGGTGTAGCGGGGCGCCCGCCCGCCGCGGAGCGGGGGTCTCGGGGCATACCGTCGGGCGTGCCGAGCGAACGCGCCCCCATCGTCCTCGTCGTCGCCCACGCGGAGAACCGGGGCATCGGGCTGCGCGGCGAGCTTCCGTGGCGCATCCCCGAGGACCTGCGGCACTTCAAGCGCCTGACGCTGGGGCACCCGGTCGTCATGGGGCGGCGGACGTTCGACTCGGTCGGCCGGCCGCTGCCGGGACGGACGAACATCGTCGTCTCGCGGTCGCTGGACGCGCCGCCGGCGGGGTGCCTGCTCGCCGGCTCGCTGGAGGAGGCGCTGCGCCTGGCGGGCGACGCCCCGCAGCCGGACGACCGCGAGCCGGCGATCTGCGTCGTCGGGGGCGGGCAGATCTACGCCGAGGCGCTGCCGCGGGCCGATCGGATCGAGCGCACGGTCGTGCACGCCGCCCCCGAGGCCGACGCGTTCTTCCCGGAGTTCGACGAGAGCGCGTGGGACGTGACGACCCTCGGAGAGGGCGTCACCGAGGCGGGGCTGCGGTACACCTTCCAGACGCTCCGCCGCCGGGCCCGGTAGCGCGTCAGCGGGCCGGGCTTTGCGGCCAGGTGTCCCTGGGGCCGAACTCGGCCTCCAGGTCCCGCATCGCCGCTTCCCAGGCGCCGGGGTCCTCGCGATCGGGCGCGGTGGCGCGCAGGACGAGGTCGAACCTGCGATCGGAGCGCTCGCGGACGGCCTGGAAGGCCGCCTCCCGCTCGGGGCCTCGCGGCATCCCCTCGAGGGCGGCGTAGTCCTCCCGCGTCGCCTGCGACATCGCTTCGATCGCCCGCATGCCCCAGACGAACCTCGCCGACGGCGAGCGAGCGCCCGCGCACCCGGTCGTGCCGGCCGTCCAGGCGGCCGCGAGCCCCAGCAGCAGGACGGCGACCGGCCCTCGTTTGGCGCGCATCGGATCTCTCCTCCGAGGGGTTCAGTCGTACACGAGGACGGAGTGGACGTCCCCGTATCGCTCGAGCCGCGCGCGGCCCTTCAGGAAAAGGAGCTCGATCAGGACGGTGATGCCGGCGATCTCGGCCCCGCAGCGGGTGACGAGTTCGCACGCGGCGTTCATCGTGCCGCCGGTCGCGAGGAGGTCGTCGACGAGGAGGACGCGCTGGCCGCCGAAGACGTCCTCCTCGTGGATCTCGAGGCGGTCGGTGCCGTACTCGAGCATGTACTCGACGGAGTGGACCCTGCGGGGGAGCTTGCCGGGCTTGCGGATGGGGACGAAGCCGGCCGAGAGGCTCTGGGCGATGGCGGTCCCGAAGATGAACCCGCGGCTCTCGGCGCCGACGACGAGGTCGATCTTGCGCCCGCGGTAGGGGTTGGCCATGAGTTCGACGGCGAGGGCGAGGGCGGCCGGGTCGGCGAGAAGGGGGGTGAGGTCCTTGAAGACGATCCCCGGTTTCGGGAAGTCGGGTACGTCACGGATGAACTCCCGCAGCCTGTCCAAATCGACCTCCTGCCCTCCCGGGGCGCCGGGCGTGCAGCTTATCGGCGTCCGGGGCGGCCCGCCCGAAGAAGGCGTGCCGGTTCCCGGCCGCGGCGTTTGCTCCGGAAGGGGATGAGAGGCGCCGCGCACGTTTCGGGGTGCGGCCGGCTCCGGGCGGGCCGGGTGCGTTGGGGCGGGCCCCGGATCCTCGGGGGCGGCCGGGAGGGGCCGAGGGGTCCACATCTCCCCCCGACGGGCGTGGTCCAGCCCTTTCTCCCCCGTTCCAACCCTTGGGGGCGACGGCGTTTGCACCATCACCCCCGGTCGCTGTAGACTGTCGGGGCGGAACGCTGACGCGGGATTGGGGAACCGGGGCGTCGTTCGCCCGTACCGTCCGCCCGAGCAGCGCCGGTGCCCCGCAGCCTGGCCCCTACCGCCGACGTACCGGAGACACGAGACCATGAAGCGCGCCGCCGCCCTCGCCCTCCTCGCCGCCGCCCTCCCAGCCACCGCGAACATCGGGCAGCTCGGCTTCAGCGAGGGGAAGACGTTCGACCTGGCCAAGCCGGGCGATCTGATCACCCTGACCGCGCAGCTCGACGTGTCCATGGACGACCGGTTCATCCCCGGGTGGTCCTACTTCGCCGGGTACACCGCCCACATCACCCTCTCCGGGCCGGGCGCCGAGCACGCCGTGATCGAGAGCATCAACCCGCTCTTCACCGGGGCAGGCCAGATCCTGCCCGGGAACCGGCAGGCGTACGCGCGGGGCCTCCAGATGCCGGACAGCGACGGCTCCCTGTACACCGGAGCCGTCGCCCCGTTCCTGACCCTCGGCGTCCGCCTCGCCCCGTCGTGGGACGGCTCGCCGGTGGTCGTGACCGTCGCCCCGACGGGGTACCGCGACGGGCAGTTCGGCTTCTACACGAGCCCCTACGGGTTCGAGATCATCGCCGGGCGCGCGTTCAGCGGGTACTTCATCATCGACGGCGAGGACCTCACCGAGCCGCCGGTTCCGGCCGACTTCGACGGCAACGGCGTCGTCAACGTCAACGACCTGCTGGGCTTCCTCGGGGCCTTCCGCAACCAGGACGCGACCGCCGATTTCGACGGCAACGGCGTCGTCAACGTCAACGACCTGCTGGGCTTCCTCGGGGCCTTCCGCAACGCCTGAGCGGCCCCGGGCGGCGAACCGCACCCCATCCGGATCACCCGCGGGCCCCTTCCGGGGGCCCGCGGTCGTTTTGGCTCCGTTCCTGCCCGACCTCCGCCCGGCCGCGACGCGTAGAGTCCGGAGGAATGCCAGCCCCCAAGCAGAAACCCGCCCTGGAGATCGTCGAGCCGATCGGCCTGCGCGTCCTCATCCGCAAGGACGAGGACAAGAAGCAGACGAAGACCGGCATCCACCTCCCCGACAAGATCGAGATCCCGACCCTGACGGGGCGCGTCGTGGCGATCTCCTCCCAGGTGGAGCACGACGAGAACTACCCGATCAAGCAGTACGACCGCGTGCTGTTCAACCCGAAGAACGCGATCCCGGTCGACTTCGAGGGGGACAACCGCCTCTTCGTCGTCCCCGTCGAGAACGTCGTCGCCGTCTTCCGGCGCGAGATCGAGTAACTCCACCCCTACCCACCCCGCCCCCCCCCCCATCCCATTACCTCTCCCGCGGGACCGGCGAATCCGGTCCCGCTTTCGTTTGCGCCCGGACGCGGGGGGATCGGCCCCGTTCATCCGGCCCCGGCCGTGCCCCGAACCCTCCGCGACCACCGGGCCTCATCAGGGCCCCCCACCGCCGCGGAGCCGGAGCATGCCCGATCTCAAAACCGCCGTCGCCTTCGTCACGGGCGCTTCCTCCGGCATCGGGCGGGCGACGGCCCGGCTGCTGGCCGAGGAGGGCGCGAAGGTCGCCTGCGCCGCGCGCACGGTGGAGAAGCTCGAGGCCCTGGTGCGGGAGATCGAGGGGGCGGGCGGGACGGCCGTCGCCGTCGAGTGCGACGTCGCGGATTCCGGTTCGGTCGAGAGGGCGATCGACGAGACGATCCGCGCGCTGGGCGTGCCGAACGTGGTCGTCGCCAACGCGGGGATCAACGGCACGTGGGCGCCGATCGACGAGCTGACGCCGGACGAGTTCGAGAAGACCATCCGCACGAACCTCACCGGCACGTACCTCACGCTGCACCACGCCGTGCCGCACATGAAGAAGAAGGGCGGGGGTGGGGGTGGGGGTGGGGGTGGGGCGATCGTGATCGTCAGTTCGATCAACGGGACGCGCACCTTCACCACGGCCGGGTCGAGCGCCTATTCGGCCTCGAAGGCGGCGCAGGTCGCGCTCATGAAGGTCAACGCGCTGGAACTCGCCAAGCACGGGATCCGGGTCAACGCGGTCTGCCCCGGGGCGATCGAAACCGAGATCGACGAGAAGACGGAGAAACGCCGCACGGAGGAGGCCGCGGAGCCGCGCGAGTACCCGGAGGGGCAGATCCCGCTGACCCGCGGGCGGCCGGGGGACAGCTTCCAGGTGGCGCGGCTCATCCGGTTCCTCGTCAGCGAGGAGTCCGACCTCATCTCGGGCACGGAGGTCTGGATCGACGGGGCGCAGTCGCTCCTGGTCTGACCCGCCCTCTCCTCACCCGCGGCCCTTCGCGCGAGCGGCGCCCGCCGGGATGCCAGTCCACCCCACCCCATCCCATCCCGCCCCATCCCCGTCCCCCCACGCCAACCCGGTCCCTGCCCTCGCCGCGCCCCGGCTGCTCCACCCGCACAGGCCAGCGAGGCGATGGCGTCACACGCGTTCGGTCCGGACCCAGCGGCGCTCGCCGCCGCGCAGCAGGCCGGCGTAGATGCCGAGCTTGCCGGCCGCGTAGGCGGCCGCGCGGGCGAGGTCGGAGGCCCGCAGGACGTTCTGCCCGAAGCGGCGCCAGGCGCCCCACACGGCCGCGAAGAGGAGGAGCAGCGCGGCGCTGAGCAGGCCGAGAGCGGTCCCCCCCACCATCGCCCCGAGCATGGCCGTCGCGAGCACGACCGCGGCCGCGAGGGCCCAGCCGGAGCAGACGGCCAAAGCGAGGAGGCTCAGGGGCGGGACGGCGAGTTCGAGGGCGAGCAGCAGCAGGCGCGGGCGGCGCAGCCCGGCCCGGACGAGCCGCGGGGCGTGGGCGGCGATCGAGCGGAGGTGCCCCTGCTCCCAGCGGGTGCGCTGGCTGCGCCATCCGGCGTCGCTCGGGGCGAGGGGGGAGCGGACCTGCGCCCGCGTGCAGAGCTGCGCGCTGCGTCCGGCGATGGCCAGGTTGACGCCGAGGCGCATGTCCTCGACGATGTCCGACGAGGCGAGGTCCTCCGGGCGCACGAGCCCGAGGGGGAAGGCCATCCCCGTTCCCGTGAGCAGGCACCCGCCGCCGAGGCGGGCGAGGCCCAGCGGGCGGACCAGGTTCTTCACGCGGAAGGCGAAGACGGCGATGCGCGAGCGCGGGCCGGCGTCGGCGGCCGCCTCGACGAGGTTCACGGCCTGGGCGGGGCGGCCGGACTCGACGGCCTGGCGCACGAGCGCGGCCAGCCCGTCCGGCTGCGAGGCGTCGAAGCGGCAGTCGGCGTCGAGCACCACGACGGCCGCGGGCGGCCGCTGCCACCGCTCGATCTCGGCGAGGCCGGCGGCGAGCGCATAGCCCTTGCCGCGGCGTTCGGCGTCGGAGCGTTCGAGCACGAGGGCGCCGTGGTTGCGCGCGACGATCGCGGTCGCGTCGGAGCAGTTGTCGGCGACCACGAGCACGCGGTCGCGGGGCCCGAGCCGAGGGCGCAGCCGCACGAGCGTCGCGCCGATCGAGGCCTGCTCGTCGTGGGCCGGGATCAGCACCGCGCACGGCGGGCGGTCGCCCGCTTCGGGCGTCGCCGCCTCACGGCGCGGTTTGGCGAGGAGCACCTCGATCGCGAGGAACGCGGCCGGCACGAGCATCGCCGCGGCGGGCGCCGCCAGGGCGAACTCGAGGAGCATCTGCGTCTGCGGGGACATCGGCACGCACCTGCACGGAAGAAGGGGAAGAGGGCGCGAAGAGAGAGGAAGCGTGGGCGCCGGGCTCGCCGAGCGCGGCCGCGAAGAGTTCGTTCAATCTGGATGCTTCGGTTTGCGGATCGTGACGCGCTTTCACAGCGTCGCGCCCGCGCGCGGCGAGGGCGTCGAGGTCGGCGGCGTCGGAAGAGAGCACCCGGGTCAGGGCGTCGGCGAGGGCGGCCGCGTCGCCGGAGGGGACGAGCAGCCCGGTCTCGCCGTCGCGGACCAGCTCCGGGATTCCGGCGACGTAGGTGCTCACGACGGGCCTGCGGGCCGCCAGGGCCTCCATGATGACCATGGGGAGCCCTTCGGCGAAGCTGGGCAGCACGAGCGCTCGGGAGGCGCGCAGCAGGCGCCGGACCTCGCCGCCCGAGATCCAGCCGGTGATCTCGACGCGCTCGCCGCGGCCGACGCCGAGGCCGAGGGCCCGCGCGCGACGCTCGATTTCGTCGCGGAGCGGGCCGTCGCCGGCGAGGACGAGGCGCGCGTTCGGGTGCGCGCCGGCCGCGGCGGCGAAGGCGTCGAGCAGGACGAGGTGGCCCTTCTGGGGGGCGAGGCGGCCGACGCAGAGGAGCGTGCCGCTCGCCGGGTCGACGGGGGCCGCGTCCTCGAAGAAGGGGGCGTCGACCACGCACCGCACGATGCGGATCTTGCCCCAGTCCTCGGGGCGGGCCCAGCGGCGGAGCTGGGCGGAGGTGTAGCTCGTGATCGCGGAGACGAACGCGGCGTCGCGGATCTTGACGTCGAGGCCGTGCCCGCGGGGGTCGTCGAGTTCGTCCGGGCCGTGGACGGTGAAGCTGTAGGTCGGGCCGCCCATGATGCGGATGAGGCGGGCGACGCAGGCGGGGTTCGTGCCGAAGTGGGCGTGCAGGTGCTCGATGCCGCGGCGTCGCAGCGCGGCGTGCAGCCGGCAGGCCTCGACCCAGTACGCCAGGCGGCGCAGGGGGCCGACGCGTCCGAAGCCGCGCCCGCGGAGCGCGGCCGCGAGCCCGCGCCAGCCGGCGCCGCGGAGCAACGCCAGGGCCGCGAAGGCGATCAGCTCCAGCGGGGGGCGGGAGAGGACGTGGAAGGTCCGGTCGAGTTCTTCGCGGTCCGCGTCGTCTGCGACGGCCTCGGGCGGACGGATCGCGAAGCGCTCGACGGGGCGCCCGAGCGCCTCCAGGGCCCGGATCTCGCGGCGGATGAACGTGTGCGACACCGCCGGGTACTGGTTCACGAGGTA
The DNA here is from genome assembly GCA_964389385.1 of uncultured Phycisphaeraceae bacterium. Taxonomy (GTDB): domain Bacteria; phylum Planctomycetota; class Phycisphaerae; order Phycisphaerales; family UBA1924; genus CAYMFP01. The sequence goes on from CAYMFP010000067.1 coordinate 7,602, forward strand.
CGCGACGGTCTTCACGAGGCCACCCCTTCCGCACGCGGGCCGGGCGCGTCCTTGTACTCGATGATCCGCCCGCGTCGCCCGCGGGCCCGGTCGACCGCGAAGCGCAGCACGCCCTGGGCCTGCGCGAACTTCGCGAGCACCATGAAGAGGCCGTACTCCAGCGCGAGCCGCGCGGAGCCGGCGCGGGCCCGGCACTTCCACGCCGTCCGCAGCGCCTGGATCGGGTAGACGAGCAGCAGCGCCGCCGAGAGCCCGCGCGTCGGCCAGGCGAGCGCCAGCGCGAACAGCGGCGGCGCGAGCGACCAGACCAGGATCGAGAGAACCGGGCGCACGTCGTAGCGCTCCGGCCCGCGCCCGTGCCGCCAGGCGCCCTCGGCGTAGGCGTGCCCGCTGCGGACGGCGCGGCGCCACCACTGCCCGAGGCGCGTCATCGCGGCGTCGTGCAGGGTCATCTCGGCGTCGAGGCGGCGGATGCGCCAGCCGAGCCGGCGGAGGCGCAGGCACATCTCCGGCTCCTCGCCGGCGATCATGGAGTCCTCGTACCCCCCCACCGCGACCAGGGCCGCGACGCGGATCAGGGCGTCCCCGCCGCAGGCCGTGGCCTCGCCGACGGGCGTGTCCCACTCCACGTCGCACAGTCGGTTGTAGACGCTGGCGCTCGGGAAGTGCTCGCGGCGGCGCCCGCAGGCGACGGCGAGGCGTTCGTTGGCGGCGAGGGCGTCCATCGCGGCCGGGATCCATCCGGCGTTCAGCTCGCAGTCGCCGTCGATGAACTGCACGAACGCCAGCCCCGGGTGCGCGCGGAGCAGGGCGCGCAGCCCGGCGTTGCGGGCCCGGGCGGCGGTGAACGGGGCGGAAAGGTCGAGTTCGACCACCTCCGCCCCGAGCGCGCGAGCCCGTTCGATGCTGCCGTCGGCCGACCCGGAGTCGACGTAGACGATCGGGGCCGCTCCGCCGAGGGCCGCCCGGAGCGACTCCAGGCAGCGGACGAGGCGGTCGCCCTCGTTGCGCCCGATCGCCACGGCCCCGGCGTCGTGCTGAACGGGGCCGCCCGTCATGACGCCTCCGCGGAGACGAGCGCCGGCTGGCCGCGGCGTTGGCGGTCGATGTCGGCGAGGATCTCGTAGATCGCGCTGCCCCAGGACCAGCTCCGGTCGAAGAACTGCTCGCGGACGAGGGCGCACCCCTCGACCTTGGCGCGGTAGAGGTCCTCGTCGGTGCAGAGGCGGACGATGGCGTCGGCCATCGCCTGCGGGTCGTCCGGGGGGACGATGAGCCCGCACCCGCCGAGGTTGTCGGCGAGGGTGGCTCGGGTCATGACGGCGGGGCGCCGGGCGAGGGCGGACTCGACGCAGACCTTGTTGAGGCCCTCGCTGAACCGCTTCGTGGTCGGGACGAGGACGGCGTGGCAGCGGCGGAAGGCCTCGCCGAGGGCGTCCTGGTTCAGGTGCCCGCGGAAGCGGACCTGCGGGCCGACGCCGAGGCGCCGGGCGAGGGCGTGGGCCTCGTTGAGGAACGACCCGCCTCCGCAGACCTCGAGCGTCGCGTCGGCGCCGGCGGCGCGGAGGCGCGGCAGGGCGGCGGCGAAGGCCGCGATCATCTGCGGGACGCCCTTCTCGCTCTCGACGCGCCCGGCGTAGAGCAGGTTCCAGGCTCCGTCCGCGGGGGGCTCGGCGGGGCCCATGGCGTCGAAGCGGTCGCGGTGGTACTGGGCCCAGACCTGGCGGAGTTCGCCGCGGGGGCGTCCGCCGGAGACGACGCGGATCTGCCGCTCGAGTTCGGGGGAGACGCAGATCGTGGCGTGCACGTAGCGGCGCCAGAACAGGCCGCGGAGCCGGCGGTTGAGCCGGGTCATGACGGGGAGCTTCTCGAGTTCCCGGGGCCAGAGGGAGTTGTGCAGGCTCGCGATCACGCGCACGCCGGAGCGGGCGAGGGGGATGAGCGCGTGGTGCGGGAGCATGGTGGTGGTGAGGAAGACGTCGGCGCGCCAGCGCTTCGCCTCGCGGGCGAGCCAGAGGGCGTAGCGGAGTTCCTCGGCGTGGAAGCGCGGCCCGGAGCGGCCGACGCTGAAGCGCTGCGAGCCGCGGACCTCGATGCGCCCGACGCGGCCCTCGCGGGTGTCGGGGTTGTCGGTGACGAGCAGCAGCTCGGCGCCGAGAGCGTCGACGGCGTCGAAGAGCTGGCGGGAGTAGGTGATCGCGGTGATCGAGGGGTCTTCCTGCCCGCGGGCCCAGTGGGCGAGGGTGGTGCCGACGTCGCCGGAGCCGCCGGCGCAGAAGACGCGGAGCGGGCGGGCCGCGGGCGCGGCCTCCGCCGGAGGGTCGATCCACCGCTCGAGGGGGCGCGCGATCGGCAGGGCCGCGGAGACGCTGGGGACGGGTGCGGTGGTCACAGGATCGCCTCTCTCTGCTCTCGGAGTCGGTCTGCGGGGCGGCGGCGGTCGGCGGGCGCCGGGAGGTGGTCGGGCGCGGCGTCGGGGGGATCGGAGGGCGGCGCGGGGCGCGCGCCGGGCGGGGTGTCCGGGGCGAGGATCTTCACGACCCGGGCGGGCACGCCGACGGCCACGGCGTTGGGGGGCACGTCGCGGGTGACGACGGCGTTGGCGCCGATGCGGGCGCCGGCGCCGACGCGGACGTCGCCGATGATGACGGCGCCGCAGCCGATGTCGGCGCCTGGCCCGATGACGGGCTTCTCCCAGGGGCGGTCCTTGTCGGCGACGCCGAGGGTGGTGTTCTGGCGGATGTGGACGTCGTCGCCGATCTCGCGGGCGCCGAGGATCATGCCGCCGAAGTGCCAGAGGCGGACGCGCCGCCCGACCTTGACGGTGTACCCGAGCTTGATGCCCCAGACCCACTGGCACCAGGTGTACGCGAGGGTGTAGAGCGGCCCGAGCGGGGCGCGGAGCGGGCGCGGCAGGCGGAGGCGGGCGTTGCCGAGGCGGTGGACGAGCAGGACCCAGAACCCGGGCTCGAGCAGGGAACGCTCGTGGGTGCGGAAGTCCTCCGCGATGAGCGCGCGAAGAGAGATGCCCGGCGGGTTCATGTCGCGGTCGCCGGCCGGGAGTTCCTTGCCCGGCGGGGGGGCTGGGGCCGGGGTGTGCCCCGGGGCGGATTGGGCGGGGGCCCGGCTCACGCGGCGGCCCTCCGGATGGCGGACGGGGGCGAGGATGGGGGCGGCAGGGGTTCGGCGCGGGCCGAGGCGCCGGGGTGACGGACGACGGGGAGGCGGAAGCCGCGGGTGAGGACGCTGTGGGCGAGCAGATCGCGCCCGAAGCGCGGGGGCGTGGCGCGGGGGCGGCGTTGGAGGACGTCGCGCGCGCGGGAGACGGCGAGCCCGGCGAGGGTGGCGAGGTCGATGAGGGCGGCGCCGGCGGGCCCGTGGTGGCGGAGGAAGTAGCGGCGGCGGGCCTCGAACCAGTAGGCCGGGCGGCGGCGCTGGGCGTTGCCGAAGCTGGTGACGCCGGTGGTGGAGCCGGCGAGGTGGACGACGCGCGAAGCCGGGACGTACCAGGCGGCGTGGCCGAGGCGGCGGGCGCGGCGGCAGAGGTCGATGTCGTCGAAGTAGGTGTAGTAGCCCTCGTCGAGCCCGCCGAGTTCCCGGAGGAGCGGGCCGCGGATGATGAGGCTGGCGCCGGAGACCCAGTCGGCGCGGCGGGGCCGGTCGGCGAGGGGGACGCACGTGCGCCAGGGACCGAGCAGGGCGCTGACCGGTCGGGTGGAGGCGGCGGCGTCGAACTCGCCGGGGACGGAGTAGAAGCGGAAGACGCTCCGGCGGGGCGAGCCGTCGGGGTTCTCCAGGCGCGATCCGGCGATGCCGGCGCCGGGCTCGACGTCCATGAAAGCGAGGAGTTCGCGGAAGGCGCCCTCGCGGACGAGGGTGTCGTTGTTGAGCAGGAGGACGTGCTCGGGCGGATCGCCGGACTCGAGGGCGGGGCGGATGACGGCGTTGTTGCCGCCGGTGAAGCCGCGGTTCGGGGTGATCGCCGTGAGTTCGACGATGTCGCTCCACCCCTCGCGTTCGACGGCGGCGCGGAGGCGTTCGGCGGAGTCGTCCTCGCTGCCGTTGTCGCAGAGGGCGATGCGGGCGAGCCCGCGGCCTTCGGCGGTGACGGCGCGGGCCTCGGGGACGGCGGTGCGGAGGCAGTCGATCGTGAGATCGGCGCGGCCGTAGTTCACGATGGCGACGAGGAGGCGCATGTTCGGTCCTTCGGGCGAGGGCGGGGCGTGCAGGCTCAGGCCGCGCGGGCGGTGGGGGTGGATGGGGTGAGGGCGGG
>CAYMFP010000068.1:0-1195 GCA_964389385.1 uncultured Phycisphaeraceae bacterium
GGGGGGGGGGGGGGGGGGGGGGGGGGGGGGGGGGGGGGGGGGGGCCGGGGGGGGGCCCAGGCCGAGGCGGTCGAGGCGCTTGGTGAGGGTGCGGAGGCGGACGAAGCGGTCGCCCTCGAAGTCGGGGAGGCAGAAGCCGTAGTCGACCATCCTGCGGTGGAGGTCCTCCATGCCGGACTCGAGGGTGTACTCGGGCCGGAAGCCGGGGACGCGCTCGGCGAGGCGGTCGAAGCGGACGCGGTAGTTGCGAGGGTCGGCGCCGACCTCGCCGGTGAAGGCGATCTCGGCGTCGGGGACGAGGCGGGCGACCTGATCGGCGACGTCCCTCACCTGGTAGTTGAGGTGGTTGCCGCCGACGTTGATGGGGATCGCGTCGATGGCCCCGGCGGGGGCCTCGGCGAAGGCGATGAAGGCGCGGGCGATGTCGCGGCAGTGCAGGAGCGGGCGCCAGGGGGCGCCGTCGCTCTTGATGCGGATCTGCCCGTAGGCGAAGGCGGAGGCGAGGAGGTTGTTGACGACGAGGTCGATGCGGAGCATCGGCGAGGCGCCGAAGGCGGTGGAGTTGCGGAGCAGGCCGGTGACGAAACCGTCTCCGGAGAGTTCGACGAGGCCGCGCTCGGTGTCGATCTTGCTCTTCGCGTAGGCGGTGAGGGGGTTGAGGGGGTCGTCCTCCGCGAGGTCGAGGCTGCCGCCGGCGCCGTAGACGGAGCAGGAGCCGCTGAAGAGGAAGCGGCCGACGCCGGCGCGCTTGGCGCGGCGGGCGAGGTCGATCGAGGCGTCGCGGTTGACGCGCAGCGTGATCTCGGGGTCGAGGTCGCCCATGGGGTCGTTGCTGATCGCGGCGAGGTGCATGACGCAGTCGTGCCCGTCGAGGTCGCGGAGCGTGACGTCGCGGACGTCCTTGATCAGCTCGCGGTCGGGGCGGGCGGGCGTCTCCCACGCGCACCCGTCGAAGAGGCCGAGGTCGCAGCCGGTGACGCTGTGCCCGTGCTGCTTGAGGAGATCGACGAGGTGCGCTCCGATGTAGCCGCGGTGGCCGGTGAGGAAGATGTTCATGGGGGAGGTCCGGGAGGAGGGGAAGAAGGGGGAGTCGGGAACCGGCATCCGGCATTCGGCATTCGACAGCCGGGGAACCGGCAACCGGGGGATGGGGACGAGGGTCGGGAGCGGGTGCCGGTTGCCGAATCCCGGTTCC
>CAYMFP010000068.1:1295-11657 GCA_964389385.1 uncultured Phycisphaeraceae bacterium
CCGAATCCCGGTTCCCGGTTCCCGCCCCGGTCACGTGTGGACCGGCGCGGCCTTGCTCGCGGGGGCGCGGCGGACGCGCCAGGGGGCGTTGCCGTCGGCCCACATCTTGTTGAGGCTGTCCTTGTCGCGCTGGGTGTCCATCGGGTGCCAGAAGCCGCGGTGGCGGTACATCGCCAGCTCGCCGTCGGCGGCGAGGCGGACGAGGGGCGACTTCTCGAGGACGCAGTCCTCGTCCTTGCTGAGGTAGCGGAGGAAGCCGCGGCGGAAGAAGAAGTACCCGCCGTTGATCCAGGAATCGGCGAAGTCCGGCTTCTCGGCGAACTCGATCACGCCGTCGCCGTCCAGCCTGATCTCGCCGAAGCGGCTGGGCGGATTCACGCCGAGCACGGTGCCGAGGCGATCGTGCGAGAGGTGGAACCGCCACTCGTCGGCGAGGTCGGCGTCGCAGACGCCGTCGCCGTAGGTGACGGCGAAGTGGTCGGCGTCGCCGAGGTACTTCTCCGCGGCCCGGGCGACGCGGGCGCCGGTCATCGTGAGGGCGCCGGTGTAGGCCAGGGTGACGTCCCAGTCGTCGTCGTGGTCGACGCTGTGGACGCTGACCTCGTTGCTCGCCAGGGCGACGGTGAAGTCGCAGTTCATCGCGTGGTAGTTGAGGAAGTAGTCCTTGATGACCTCGGCCTTGTAGCCGCAGCAGAGGACGAAGCGGCGGAAGCCGTGGGCGGAGTAGGTCCGCATGATGTGCCAGAGGATCGGCTTGCCGCCGATCTCGACCATCGGCTTGGGCTTCACCTCGGTCTCCTCGCGCAGCCTGGTGCCGAGGCCGCCGCAGAGGATGAAGACGGGGACCTGAGCGGGATCGGGGTGCATGGGTCTTGGCCTCTCTGTCTCGGATCTGTTTCGGATCTGCCTCGGAGAACGCGCGGCGCGGGTGCGGTCAGGCGGGGCGGAGGGCCGGCGCCTCGGGCGGCGCCGGGCGCGGGGCGGGCAAGGGCGCCGCGGCCCTCCGCCGGCGCCGGTGGAGCCGGCGGACGGGGACGCGGATCGGGCGGAGGGCGAGCGTGCCGAGCCCGCCGGCGAGGAGCATGAAGACGGGGTTGACCATGCCGTTGGGCAGGCAGTCGGCCGCGTAGAGCAGCACGACGACGGAAACGGCGACCGGGGCGGCGAGAGCGGGGCGGCGCCAGCGCCTCGGGGGCGCCCGCAGGAGCACGACGGCCGGGGGGATGAGCATGGATCCGAAGAGGGCGGTGAGCCCGACGACCCCGTTCTGCCCGAGGGCGATGATCCAGAGCCCGTCGGTGATCGAGGTGTCGTAGCCGCGTTCGTTGTAGACGCGGGCGCGGCCCCAGCCGCCCCAGCCGAAGACGGGCTGCCGCATCGCCTTCTCGGCGAGGATGTCCTCGTTCTCGAGGCGGAAGGCCAGGGACTTGCTCCGCCCCTCGCTGACGACGCTGGCGGCGGAGACGAGTTCGCGCCCGTCCCAGAAGCCGCCGGCGCGCAGGGGCATGTAGACCGCGATCGCGACGGCGATGGCGAGCACCGGCAGGGGCGAGCGGGTCCAGCGGGCGGTGAAGAGCGCCGCCAGCCCGCCGGCGACGAGCACGATCGCGCCGAGGCTCTTGGCGAGGACGAACGTGGGGACGACGGCGAGCAGGGCCCAGCGGAGGTCGATCCGCAGGCCCGCGACCCGGGCCGGGATCCGCCCGAGCAGCCCGCGGCTCCAGCACCAGATCCCGATGAGGGTGGCGGCGCCGAGCCAGACGCCGACCTGCAGCCCGTGCTGCATGAAGACCATCGGGCGGAAGCCGCCGAAGCGCATCGTGGTGTGGAACGCCTCCTGGTGGAACCCATAGAGCCAGCGGTGGAGCTGCGGGCTCATGCGGACTTCGAAGAGGCAGAGAGGGACGTAGACCGCCGCGCCGAGGACGATCGCCCGCGCGGCGTCGAGCTGCCCCGGCAGCGAGCCGAGGTAGATCCGCCCGAGCAGCCACGGCAGGCCCCAGGTGATGATGTTCGCGAGCGACTCGCTGAGCCCGTCGTAGACGCCGAGCCCGTTGGTGACGCTGCTGAAGAACGGGACGACGCACCAGACGCCCATCGGCAGGTCGATCCACGCCGGGCGGAACCGCAGCGGGCGCAGGCGGTCGAAGAGGAACGCGCCGGCGAGGGCGCCGAACGCCGCCGCCGACATCTTCGTGTAGTTCGGCAGCCCGGCGATCGCGTAGCCGTAGTTCGGCAGGAAGAGCCACGCGGCGATGAAGCCGGCGAGCACCGCCCGCCGGGGCGGGAGGACCGCGAACAGGACGAGCACGGCCGGGATCCAGCCGATCAGGATGGCGTGTCCGAGCGGAGTCACGGGCGCGTGGACCGATCGTCGCCCCCGGGCGCGGTCAAGGGACGCCCGGGGAGCGGAGGGTTCGTAGGACCCGGACGGCCACTGAAGGTCTCTCCCGTCCGGCCCGGGCCGTCAGGCGCCCGGGGTCTCGTAGAGCTGCGCGGCGCCGCGGACCCGCCGCAGAACGGCGGGGAGCCAGGGCATCCAGAGGAGGCCGGAGGCGGCCGCGGCGAACGCCAGCGCCCACACTTCGTGCGAATCGGACGTTTCGATCCACTCCATCGCGACAAGAACGAGGGCCGCGGAGGCGACCGCGTAGCCGAAGATGGGGAGGTCGTGCCGCAGCGCGTGCAAACCCTGCCGGTGGGCAAGCAGGACCGAGCAGGCGTACTTCAGCACGTCCGCCGCGGCCAGACCGGCCAGGGCGCCGCGCATGCCGTCGAGCCAGAAGCCGAGGGGCAGGAGCGTGAGCAGCCCGGCGAGCCGCACGGCCGTGCTGGTGACGAGGTCCTGCGGGCGGTTCAGGGCGAGCAGGGCCTTGCCGATGCTGAGTTCGGCGGACTGGAGCAGGCAGGAGACGGCGAGGATCTGGAGCATCCACGCCGCGTCGTGGTACCGGGGGTCGTACAGCACCGCGACGAGCGGAACGGCGCACGCGGCGAGGGCGGCGCTCGAGGCGCCGGCGAAGACGCTCACGGGCATGCGCACGCGGGGGAGGATCGTCCCGAGATCCCCGCCGCGGTCGAGGTGCCGCGAGTACGCGGGGTGCAGCACCCGCCCGGCGAGGCGGGAGAGGATCGACGTCCCGAGCATCGCCAGGTTCACGGCGATCGCGTAGACGCCGAGGTGGTCCGCGTCGATGAGCCGCCCGAAGATGATCCGGTCGGACTGCATCGCGAGGAACGTCAGCAGGGTGGAGAGGAAGATCCACCGCCCGAAGGTGAACAGCTCGTGCGCCGCCCGGCGCTCCCAGCGGAGGCGGTGCGGGTGGCTCCGCAGCAGGGTGTGCGTGAGGACCGTGTTCAGGGCGGGGGTCGCGATCGCCCCCACCGCCAGGGCGACGACGGAGCGGTCGACCAGCGCCCAGGCGATCATCACGACCACGCCGAACGCCTGGGCGATGAGCTGCGCCGCCGTGACCCGCCCGAGTTCGAGGTTGCGGCTGGCGGTGAAGTAGGCCGTGCTCTGGAACCCGGTCACGACGAGCTGGAACCCGACGAGAGGAAGGAGCCAGAGGACGACGGGCTTCTCGAAGAACGCGGCCGCCGGCGCCGCGAGCAGGCACGCGACGCCCCAGAGCAGGAACCCGCGGACGATCTGGACCGTCCACGCGGTGTTCAGGAAGTCCCGGTCGGTGCGCTTGCTCTGGACGATGCTGGCGCCGATGCCGACGTCGCTGAACATCTGCAGCCCCTGCACGACGGCGAGGACGGCGAGCATCCAGCCGAAAGCGTCGGGGAAGAGCAGGCGCGTGAGCGTGACGTTGCTGACGAGGCGCAGGGCCTGGCTGGCGGCGTAGCCGCCGATCGTCCAGGCGGAGCTGCGCATCGCGGCCGCGCGGAGCCCGCCCCCGCGGAGCGGCGCGACCAGCGGCGTGAGCCGGGCGCGCACCGGGGCCGGAAGCAGCACGCGCGCCCCGGACCGCTGGAGGGTGGCGATAGGTTCCATGAGTGCGGGGGGCCGCATCGGCGGGACGCGAGGGGCGGAAGGGGGTAAGGGCGGAAAGGTCCGGTGCGCGGGCGGGACGGCGGGGGTGAGGCGAGCGAGCGGGCCGGGCGGCCGGAGTGGGACGGGTTGGGGTTGAGGGCGGATAGGTGGGTGGGAGGTGGGGTGGGATGGGGTGGGGTGGGGTGGGGTCAGGCGGCTTCGGCGTGGGGCTGCTGGCGGACGTAGCCGAAGAAGGCGTCGGCGGCGTCGAGGTAGCGGGCGATCTCGGGGCGCGTGCGTCCGTGCAGGGCCCGCTCCATGCGCGTCACTTCCTTGCGGAGCTTGTCGGCGCAGGTCGGGTGCACGCCGTCGAAGTCGATCGTGCGTCCGGCGACGGCGATGGTGCGGTCGCCCCGGGCGGCCGCGGCGAGCATCTGCCCGTGCGCCCGTTCGAGGTTTTCGGGGTGCCCGGAGAGTTCCTCGAGGTACCAGAGGTTGTGCAGGCGCCAGGCGATGTCGACGGTCTGGCCGCCGATGAAGCGGAGGTAGGCCGAGCAGAGGTTCTGCACGTGGCACCACGCCTCGGGCCCGAAGGCGCCGACCGGCCCGCGGGAGGTCTTGAGCTGGAGCCAACTGAACGGGTCGAGGCTGACGGTGCGGCCCCCGCTCCCTCCGACCCGGGCGACGCGGTGGAAGATCTCCCGCGGCCGCCGGCGGTTGCGGAGCCACTGCGCATCCATCGCCAGGGCCCAGGTGCCGAAGATCTCGTCCTCGTCGCGGAGCCCGTCGAAGTTCGTGCGTTCGACGCCGGCGAAACGCACGCACGCCCGGTCGAGGGCGGCGGCGATCTCGCGGAAGTAATCCGGGCGCAGGGGGTAGAGGTCGAAGTCGTGCAGGACCATCGTCCGCGTGCGGCAGGCCGCGAGGGCCGTCACGCAGTTCAAGGAGTTGTAGAAGGTGGAGACGTGGGCCTTCTCGACGACCGCGCCGGGGAGGGGGCGGTAGTGGTGGAAGCGCAGCGGCAGGTCCGGGAAGCGGCGGCGCATCTCCTCCGCGAGTTCGTCCATCCCCTCGCGGCGGCGGCGGTCGAAGACGACGTGCAGGTCGACCAGCCCGTCGAGGTCGCAGCGATCGATGAAGCGCAGGTTCACCGGCAGCAGGTGGCGCAGGTCCCAGGGCACCCCGAGCATGATCGAGTAGCCCGGCTCCGGGTAGTCCAGCCGCGGCCAAGGGGAAAGGGCGGCGGCGGTCCAGGAGACGGCGTTCCGCCCGAGCGTGCGGCGGAGGGGATAGCGGTTCTTCGGGCCCATCTTCCCAGTCCTCATTCGGAGAGCGTGTAGGCGTTCGGAGCGCGGCCGCGGGGAGAGCCCCGCCGGACGCGGTGATGCGGGACGATCTGGAGAAAGCCCGCCGGGCGCGGCAGCGCCGGGCGGGGGATCGGTCGCGTGGAATCCCGGGGCCGGATTCGGGGGGATCCGGATGCGGTTCCGAGCGGTCGGCAGAGCCTTCGCAGCCCGAAGCCAGGGAGAGTCAGTCCCCGCTCATTCCGGGCTGCCGGATTCGAAACGCCCCCGGCCGGAGACGTAGTCGAGCATCGCGCGCATCTTCTGGCTCTCGGCGGCCGGCTGATCCTGCCGCTGCAGGTGTCCCCAGTAGCCCCACTTGTTCCAGGGAGTCACGAAGGAATAGGCGAGGAAGACGTCCCCGCCGGCCTGCTCGAAGGCGCGGAGGTTCTGGAGGTACAGGTCGTACATCCGTGGGTCGTTCTGAGCCGCGGCGTAGACGGGCTCGCGGGGGTCGTTGTTGCGGCCGCCGACGGAGAGGTGCTGCCCGCCCTCGTAGGCGACGAAGAGAACGTCCTTGCCGGTCTGCTGCGTGAAGCGGTCGGCAATGGCGCCGTGCTTGACGAGGGCCGGGGCGTAGTAGGTCGCGATCTTGTCCTCGAGGTGGGCGAAGAGGGCGTCGAGGCTGGTCTCGTCGCTGGTGAAGTACGCGGCGCACGAGACGGCGTCGAACGAACCGGCGCCCATCTCCTTGGTCATTTCGTCGACGACCCAGGAGCTGACCTGCTGCCCGGCCGCGACGCGGACGAGCCGGTCCGCCTGGTCCGCGAAGACCTCGGCCCAGATGTCGAAGTCGCGCTTCGCCTGGCGCCCGGTGAAGCGGGGGTGGTTGATGCCGGCGGCCTGGGCCTGTGCCTGGGCCCACTGGGACTGCTGGAACTGGCTGTTCCAGACCTCGTTGGAATACTCGACGTAGACCTTGCGGTCGGGGTGCAGCCGGTCCCGCACCAGCTCTGCGAACCGGCGGACGTAGTCGTCGTCTGCCAGGTGGGGCATGCAGAACCAGGCGTCGGCGCCGGTCTCGTTGCACAGGTCGACCATGTGCTCGATCGCCACGCCCTGCTTGCGGCTCTGCGTGAAGTGCGTCGGGCGGGTGCGGTCGGACCAGCCGGTGACGGTGCTGGAGTTCGTCCGCTGCCAGTCCATGAACCGGATGACGCCGAAGGGGCGGAGCGCCTCGACGAACTTCGGGTGGAAGTCGCTCGCCCCGCCCTCCGTGCCGGGCATCCAGATCCGGATGTTGCGGACCGGGTCGGACGGGTCGACGTCCTGGATCTTCATCAGGATGCCGCTGTTGGACGGCTCGACGCGGAAGCGGATCTCGCCGGGCTCGGAGCTGACGACCTGCTTCGCGTCGTAGGAGAAGCTGATCTTGGCCGTGCCCTCGTAGCGGCAGGTGTAGATGCCGGCGGGGTACTGCCCCTCGATCGAGCGCAGGAAGAGCATGGCGGCGACCTGGTCGGGGCGCGGGCGCGGCCAGCCGTTCGCGTCGGTCGGGATCGGGTCGTCCGCGTAGTCCCAGGTCCAGTCGTTCTTCTTCTGGGAGAGCCAGGCCTCCATCCCCATCTTCATGACGTCCGCGAACGCCCATTCTGGGGTGTAGTAGGTGACCTGGTTCAGGTTGATGCCGAGGAACGGGTTGTTCACGACGGTCGAGCCGACGCCGAAGAGCTGCACGTCGCGGACGCGGAGGTGCTCGCGCGCCATCTCCTCGGGCTCGAACTCGCCGGCCGCGGGGCCGACCCAGAGCCACGGGTCGGCGCCCTCGCCGTAGGCCGCGATGGTGACGGGGCGGCCCGCGTCGCGCCCGTCGGGGATCTCGACGTCGCTCAGGATCTCGTACTTGCTGCCGCGCTCGAGGAGCAGCAGGTCGGACGAGCCCTCGCGCAGGAGGCCGATGCCCTTGGCGACGCTCTTGAGCGGCTTGTTCGCCGAGAGCCCGTCGTTGCCGTCGCTGCCGGAGGGGGAGACGAAGACGATCCGGGCGTCGGGCTCCGGCACGAACGGCCCGGCGCCGGAACGGGCCGGTGGCGAGAACGTGCAGAGCGTACCGACGGCCAGAACGCACGCGGCGTGACGCAGATCCATGGACTCGAACTCCTGCCGCGGCGCGGCGAGCGCCCGCCCCCGCCGGAGGGGCGTTCCCGCGCCGGATCCCCGGAAACAGCAGCGCCCCTCGCGGGGCGCCGGGCGCCAAGGCGGACCGCCGCATCCAGGCCGTACCGCCCTCGGTCGGGGGAGCATTCCAGACCCCCGCGCCTCTCGCCACTCGGGGTCGGGCCGCCGGGGGGCGGAGCGTCGATTTTCGCGCGGCGACTCCCCACGCTCGTGGTAGGGAATGCCCGGCTCCAACCCCGCCCCGGGTGCCCCCCGAAGCGGGCCGTGCCGATGGGAGGCACCCGTCGCCCGGATCGAACCCCTCAGGACCGGGGCAGGCGGGTGATGTCTTCCTCGCGGCCCATGAGGATGAGCACGTCGCCCGCGTGGAGCGGCTCCTGCGGGCCGGGGAGCGTGATCCGCGGACCCTTGGAGGCGTCTTCCTGCGCCGGGCGGGCGCCGCGCTGCGGCTTGGCTTCGGGCGCCTCGGGGGCCGGGCCCGCCCGGCGGATGGCGACGACGTGGAGCCCGAGCTTGGCGCGCACGTCGAGCTGGGCGAGGCTCTGCCCGACCCACGAGGGGGGGACGGGCCACTCGACGATCGCGTGCCCCTCGTGGAACTCGATGCGGTTGAGCACGTCGGGCCCGATGAGCTGGTACGCCCAGCGGTCGGCGGACTCGTCCTCGGGCATGACGACGCGGTCGGCGCCGACGCGCTCCAGCACGCGGGCGCTCGTGGCGTTGGCGGCGCGGGCGATGACGCGCGGCACGCCCATCGCCTTGAGCGTGACGGTGCAGAGGACGACGGCCTCGAAGTCCTGCCCGATGCCGACGACGACGGCGTCGGCCCGGTGGATGCCCTGGGCGCGCAGGGCGTTCTCGTCGGTCGCGTCCATGGCGACGGCGACGGTGACGTCGTCGCGGATCGCCTCGATGAGGGCGCGGTCGGTGTCGACGGCGATGACGTCGCGCCCGGCCGCGGCGAGGTTGCGCGCGAGGCGCCCCCCGAAGCGTCCGAGCCCGATGACGGCGATGGTCTGGTTCGGCATCTGGTGCGGGATCCGGCGGGTCATCCGAGGGCGACGGGCTCGTGCGGGTATCCGTACCTCGGGCGGCGGGTCCCCACGAAGAGGACGCTGCCGAAGAGCGCGAGCGGCCCGATGCGCCCGAGGAACATCGTGCCGGCGACGAGATACTTGCTCGGGTCGGAGAGCAGCGGCGTGACGCCGAGGCTGAGCCCCGTCGTCGTCGCGGCGCTGATCGCCTCGAACAGGACGGGCTCGAGGGGGAAGTCCTCGATCATGGTGAGCGCGAACGTCACGGCGGCGATGAGCCCGCCGACCGTGAAGGCGATCGCGGCCGCCCGCTTGACGAAGACGTCCGAGATCGCCCGGCGGGCGGCCTCCGTCTCCTCGCGCCGGCGCAGCGTGGCGACCACGGCGAGCACGAGCAGCGCGAACGCCGTCGTCTTGATCCCCCCGGCCGTGCCCCCGGGCGAGCCGCCGACGAACATGAGCAGCGCGAGCACGAAGCGGGCGCCGGGGTGCACCTCGTGCATCGGCACCGTGGTGAGCCCCCCGCTGCGCGCGTTGACGGAGAGGAAGTGGGCGTCGAGCAGGTTGCCGAGCACGCCGCGCCCGGCCCCCGCGACGTCCGGCACGACGCCCGGGGCCGTCGGGCCGAGGCTGGGGGGCGTCTCGGGCTGGAAGGCCTGCGAGGCGAAGATGAGCAGGACGCCCGCGGCGTAGAGCGCGAGCGACGTCACGAGCACGATCCGCGTGTGCAGCGAGAGCCGCCGCGTCGGCGCCCGCGCGCCCGGGCGCAACGCCGCGCGGGCCCGGCGCCAGAGCTCCTGCAGGACGATGAACCCGAGCCCGCCGACCGCGACGAGCGGCGCGATCACGAGGTGCGCGGCCGGGTGGTCGCGCAGCGGGATCATGCTCGCCCCGGTGAGGTCGATCCCCGCGTTGCAGAACGCGCTGACCGAGTGGAAGAGGCACGCCGCGGCCAGATCCCCCGGCGGCGGGCGCTGCCCGGCCGCGTCGGGCGGCCAGGACACGTACAGCAGCGCCGCCCCGAGCAGCTCGATCGCCAGAGTCATCGCCACGACGAAGCGGGCGAAGCCCTCCACCCGGTGCGCCGGGTACTCGCCGAGCGCGTGGCTCAGGTTGACGTTCTCGCGCAGCGTCAGGCGGGCGCCCAGGAGCATCGCCAGCGTCGAGCCGAAGAGGATGACCCCGAGCCCGCCGAGCTGGACGAACAGGATGATGAGGAACTTGCCGGTCGGCGTGAAGAACGTCGCCGTGTCCACGACGCTCAGCCCCGTGATGCACACGGCGCTCGTCATCGTGAAGACCGCGTCCACCCACCGCAGACGCTCCCCAGGCGGCACGCAGACCGGCAGCTTGATCAGCAGCGTCCCCGCCGCGATGAGCAGGAGGAACGAGAGCGGGAAGAGCACCGCCGGGTCCGGCAGCCGCCGCGACAGGAAGGCGTTGACCCGCCAGAGCGCCGCGAACAGCGAGAGCACCGCCCCGATCTGCGCCGTCAGGAAGGCCCCCGGCTCCGCGAACGCCGCCCCCAGGACGCCCGCGACGACGACCGCCGGCACGACCTTGTCGACGACCCCGAAGTGCGTCTCGTCCGTCCGCCGCGTGAGCGCGAAGACCGCCGCGGAGCCGCCGAGCGTGAACGCGGCGACGGCCCCCCGCAGCACGCCGACCGGCAGCACCGGCCGGTAGAACCCTGCCTCGAGCACCACCGCGGCGACCGCCGCGAGCGCCAGAACCGTCGCCACCGCGAGGAGCAGGGCATGGCGTGCGTCGTGCTCGGTCCAGACGCCGCGAATCCGATCCACGGTGCATCGCTCCCGCCCCGGGGCCCTCCCGGGGAGCGGCAGCGTACGCGAACACGCCCGCGGCGGCACCCCACCCCACCCCA